>NZ_JBVIDS010000002.1:559954-793903 GCF_055572255.1 Streptomyces sp. NPDC030799
CCCCTCCCCTCGAGAGGAGATGCCACCCCACCCCCCCCCCCCCACCCCCCCTCCCCCCCCCCCCCCCCCCCCCCCCCCCCCCACGCCGTGGTTCGTCACTCGTTCTGGAAGACCGCCTTGCTCACCTCGGCGGGGTTCTGGAATTCCTTCTTGCCGAGGTGTGCGATGCGCTCGGTGACTTCCTTGGACGCGTGATTCTTCTCGGCGACCTTCCGGAGCTGTTCCGAGTTGGCCGGGTACTCCGCGCCGGACAGTGCCTTCTGCAGATCAGGGGGGTTGATACCCGCCATGGTTCCTCCAGGCGGTGAGATCGTGCTCGGTCGGTACGCCGGCGCCGCATGCTGCGCCGGGACTGCCCAGGTACCCACGGCCCGGCGGCGGATTCACGAATTCCTCCCGGTCATGGGTCACCGGGCGGACGGGTACTCGGTGGCTTCGGAACAGGCAAGGACACGTGAGGGAGGCCCCCATGAGCGAGTCCACGCCCTCCCAGGCGGAGGGCGACCGGGAGCCCGGAGACGCGCAGGCGGAGCAGCCGCCGCGCACGACGCCGTCCCAGACGGAAGGATCGGACACCGCAGACGAGAACGGCAACAGCGACCAGGACGACGAGTGAAGGAGGCGTCATGAGCACGGCACACACCAGCGTCCCCGAGGTGCTGGCGGCGCTGAAGGACGTGTCGTACCCGACCGACAAGGAGCACCTGGTCTCGGCCGCGCGGGAGGCGGGCGCGTCCGAAGAGGTCGTCAAGGCCCTGCGCGGCATCCCCGCCGAGCAGTACACGGGCCGTGAGGACGTGGCGAGGTCGGTGCGGGTGGACCCGGATTCGGACCTCGGCCACACCGCGGCACAGCGCGCGGAACAGGCACGAGAGGGAGGCAAGCCCGGCCTCTCCCAGCATCTGCGGGAGGAACCGAAGACACCGATCCAGGAGGAGTTCGACCGCTGAGCCGGCGCCGGCGTCCCCCGGCGCCGCCCAGGCGTTCCTGCGGCTCGTGGCCCCCTGGCCCCCCGTGCACTAGCGTGCCTGATCAGACACGTCTGGACAGGTAGGACAGGTGGCTCGGCGATGACGCACCCGCAGGACCCGCTCGCAAGCACCGACGGCAGATCCCCCGCCCGGCCGATCCAGGTGGAGACCCACGGGCTCGACGTGATCGGCGACGCGGACCGCAAGGGCACCCCGCGCACGCTGTTCTGGCCCTGGTTCGGGGCCAACGTCTCCGTTCTCGGACTGAGCTACGGCGCCTTCGCGTTCGGTTTCGGCATCTCCTTCTGGCAGGCGCTGATCGCCGGTGTGCTCGGCATCGTCGTCTCGTTCCTGCTGTGCGGTTTCATCGCGGTCGCCGGGAAGCGCGGCTCGGCGCCCACCATGGTGCTCAGCCGGGCGGCCTACGGAGTCCGCGGCAACCGCCTGCCGTCCGTGATCTCCTGGGTGCTCACCGTCGGCTGGGAGACCGTCCTCACCGCGCTCGCCACGCTGGCCACCGCGACCGTCTTCAGCCGCCTCGGCTGGGGCGGCGGCACCGAGACCAAGGTGGTCGCCCTCATGGTGGTGGCCGCGCTGACCGTCGTCGGCGGGGTCATGGGCTTCGACCTGATCATGCGGCTGCAGACATTCATCACCGTGATCACGGGCGTCCTCACGCTCGTCTACATCGCCCTCGTCGCCGACCACGTCCACTGGAGCACGGTCAGTGCGCTCCCGGCCGGTTCCGCGCAGGAGTTCGTCGGCGCGCTGGTGTTCATGATGACCGGCTTCGGCCTCGGCTGGGTCAACGCCGCCGCCGACTACTCCCGCTATCTGCCCAGGAGTTCCTCCAGCCGGGGAGTGATCGGCTGGACCACCTTCGGCGCCTGCGTGGCCCCGCTGCTCCTGCTGGTCTTCGGCCTGCTGCTGGCCGGTTCCTCCCAGAGCCTGAGCAAGGCCGTCGCGGCCGACCCGATCGGTGCGCTGACGACGATCCTGCCCACCTGGTTCCTGGTGCCCTTCGCAGTGGTCGCCGTGCTCGGACTGGTCGGCGGAGCCGTCCTCGACATCTACTCCTCGGGCCTCGCCCTGCTCTCCGCCGGCCTGCGCGTGCCCCGCTACCTGGCCGCGTTGTTCGACGGCCTCCTGATGATCGCCGGCTCGGTCTACATCGTCTTCTTCGCGGGCGACTTCCTCGGCCAGTTCATGGGCTTCCTCACCACCCTCGGCGTGCCCATCGCCGCCTGGTGCGGCATCATGCTCGCCGACCTCGCCCTGCGCCGCCGCGACTACGACGACGGCGACCTCTACCGCCCGCACGGCCGCTACGGCGACATCCCGCTGCCGCCCCTGCTGCTCACCCTCGCCGCCACGGCCGTCGGCTGGGGCCTGGTCACCAACACCGCCGCGAGCTGGCTCACCTGGCAGGGCTACCTCCTCTCCCCGCTCGGCCTCGGCGGCAAGACCGGTGCCTGGGCGTACGCCAACCTCGGTGTCCTGGTCGCACTGGCCCTCGCCTTCACCGGCACCCTGCTGCTCGGCCGGGGCCGGGTGCGCGCCCAGGAGGCGCAGGCACCGAGCCCGGTCACCGACGAGGGGGTGCTGAACGCATGACCGCCGGGCACCTCGCCGTCATCGACATGCAGCACGTCTTCGCCGCCCCGGCGAGCCCCTGGGCCACTCCCCGGTACGCCGACGCGGTGGCGGGCGTCCGCAGCCTGCTGCCGTCCTTCGACGACCGCGTCACCTTCACCCGCTTCCTGGCCCCCGGCACACCCACCGGGGCCTGGCGCGCCTACTACGACCGATGGCCCTTCGCCCTCCAGCCCCCGGACTCCGAGCTGTGGCAGTTGTCCGAGGAGTTCGCGGAGCACGCCGCCCATGTCGTGGACGCCACCACCTTCGGCAAGTGGACCCCGCAGCTCGCCGCCCGCGTCGGTCCGGACGACCGCCTGGTGCTGGCCGGTGTCAGCACCGAATGCTGTGTGCTGTCCACCGCCCTGGCCGCCGCCGACGCCGGCGTCGAGGTTCTGGTGGTCGCGGACGCCTGCGCCGGAGTGGACGACGACTCGCACCTGAAGGCCCTGCAGATCATGGGGCTGTACCAGCCGCTCGTCCGGATCACCACCGTCGACGACCTGCTCGCGGAGAGCCGACCGTGACCGGCGTCTCAAGCACCAGCGGATCAGCCGGATCCTCGCGCGCGAGATCCGCGGCGGCAGCCGCCCGGCCGGCCGGCGGCTCCCCGGCGAACACGCCCTGGCGCAGCGGTTCGGCGTCAGCCGTACGACCATCCGCGCGGCCCTTGCCGAACTGTCCGAGGAGAGCCTGATCACCACCCGCACCGGCAAGGGCTCCTACGTCCTCTTCGACGGCCGCCCGCTGGACGACCGGCTCGGCTGGGCCCGCGCCGTGACCGTGCCGGGCGTGGACACCACGGTGCGGACCCTCGCCGTACGCGAGACACGCGACGCCGCACTCGCCGCAGAGCTCGGCCTGGAGAAGGACGTATGCGTGGAGCGCACCCGTGAGCCGGCCTCGGACGGCACCGTGGTGTCGTACGAGCGCAGCTTCCTGCCACCGGTGCCCGTGATCCGCGAGCTGCCCGCCCGCGGCCTCGCCCAGGAGCCGCTCACCGAACTGCTCCTGCGGGCCGGGCTGCGCGCGGACCACGGGGAGCAGCGGATCAGCGGGCAGCCGGTCGACGCCCGGGAGGCGCAGATGCTGCGGCGCACGCCGGGGGGACTGGTTCCTGCAGACGCGGCGGACCGGCCGGGCAGCCGACGGCGCCTTCGTCGAGCACGTCGTCACGCTCCTCGATCCCGGCCACTTCCGACTGACCCTGACTTTCGGCCCACCCGCCGCCTGACGGCTGTCCTGAGTCTCACCGTCTACGGACGCACGTTTCCAGGCCCCCACCGGACCTCCGCCGATCCTCACGCATGCGCCGCCGCCCACCGGGTACGCGAGGCGGGAGCACGCCCGGGTGCAACCGCCCCGGGTGGCCCGTACGACCGCCGCTACCTGGGGATCTGCCATGGAGACACCCGCACACGACGACCTGCCGACGCCGGCCCAGCAGGCGCTGGACGCGCTGGCCGTGAACGCCGAGGACCAGTCCGCGCTGGACGTCCTCGCCCACAGTGACGTGCTCGTCCCCGTGCCGGACGACGCGATCGACGGGGAGGGCGCCGATGCCACGAGCGTGGCGCTGCCCGTCCTCGAACAGCCCGGAGGCGACCCGGTCGTCCCCGTCTTCACCACGGAGGGCGAGATGACCGGACTGCTGCCGTTCGTCTCGCGCTACCGCCTCATACCGCTGGGCGCCCTGGCCTCCCAATGGCCCGACGAGGACCTCTCCCTGGCCATCGACGGCAACTCCACCCACGCCCTGACCCTCACGTCACAGGGGGTACGCACCTTGTTGGCGCGCTGACCAGCGCCCCGAAGCGGGCCTTGCACGACGGCCGGAACTGGACCCTGCACCCGGGGATCACCCGCCGCCCGCAGGGAAGACCCTCAGCGGAAGACGGAAGCGGCGCGCGAAGGAGCCGATGTCGTGAGGGTCGTCCTGCTGGGCACCGCTGCCGGCGGCGGCTTCCCGCCCTGGAACTGCGCCTGCGCGCTGTGCACGGCCACCCGGGACGGCCGGCTGCCCTCCCGTACTCGGGAATGCGCGGCCGTCACCGGCAACGGCCGCGACTGGTGGCTGCTGAACGCCTCGCCGGACCTGCGCGCCCAGCTCACCGCCACGCCGGCGCTCCGGCCCGGCCGCGGTCCCCGGGACACCCCGCTGCGCGGTGTGCTGCTCACCGACGCCGAGCCCGACCACGTCACCGGCCTGGCCGAGCTGCGCGGAGCGGCGGGCCTGAAGGTGTACGCCGCCCCGCCGGTGCGGGACGTCCTGGCTCCCGCCCGAGCCGCCCTGGACCGCTATGCCCCCTGGGAGTGGCCGGACAGCCTGGCAGAGGGCGGATTCGTGCTGGCCGGCGGGCTGGTGGTCACGGCCCACCCGGTGGGCGTGAAGATCCCGGCGTATGTACCGGCGCAGGCGCCGCAACCGGCCGGCCCGTGGATGACGGCGTATCGCGTCGAGGACCTGGCCAGTGGGGGAGTGCTGGTCTACGCGCCGTGTGTCGCTGCCTGGAGCCCGGCGCTGGAGGACCTGTGCGCCCAGGCCGACTGCGTCCTGCTGGACGGCACCTTCTTCGCGGCCGACGCGATGGGCACGGCGGTGCGGTCCGGCTCCGGGCAGGCCGCCATGGGACAGCTCCCGGTCACCGGTCCCGACGGCTCTGTGGCGGCTCCGGCACGCCGTCCCGGCGCACGCCGGATCCACACGCGCCTCGACCACACGAACCCGCTTCTCGATCCGGCGTCACCGGCACGCGCGCGTGCCGCCGAGGAGGGCGTCGAGGTCCTGCTCGACGGGGCCGAGCTGCTGCTCTGACCCTGCCGCTCGCTCAGCTGCTCCCACCCTGCCGCTCGCTCAGCTGCTCCCACCCTGCTGCTCGCTCAGCATGCGCTCCAGCACGGCGCGCTGCAGTGGCAGCACCTCGGCGTGCAGCGCGCGGCCCTTGCGGGTGAGCGCCACCCACACCCCGCGCCGGTCCTCCGCGCACACCGAGCGCTTCACGAGCCCGTCCTTCTCCAGCCGGCCGATCAGCCGGGACAGCGCGCTCTGGCTGAGATGGACCCGTCCGACCAGGTTCTGCACCCGGCACTGGTCGCCTTCCGCGGGCGACTCGGAGGCCAGGATGTCCAGCACCTCGAAGTCGCTGGCGCCCAGCCCGTGCGGGTGCAGGGCCCGGTCGATCTCGCACATCGTGCGTGCGTGCACGGCGAGGATGTCCCGCCATCGTTCCTCGAGCCGGGCGTCGGCCGTCTTGACTGCCATACCCGCACCGTAGCACCGATCCGGCCAGTCATTGAGTATGCAAATAGTGCGGACGCAAGAATGTCGGCGCCGCCGCTCAGACGACCGGGTCCTGGAGGAGGCCGACCAGGTTGCCGTCCGGGTCCTTCACCGAGACGACGAGCCTGCCGTTGCCGACGTCCCGCACGTCCTGGACCACTTCGGCGCCCGCCTGCACCAACGCCGCGAGCCGCTCCCGGAGGTCGGTGACGTGCCAGAACGGCACCGGCCCCGTCAGTCCCTGGGCATGTCCGTTCGGGTCGAGGCCGACGTCCTGTCCCTCGGCCTTGAAACCGACGTAGTACGGCTCGTCCACGTACGGCTCGACACCCAGCAGAACCGTGAACAGGGCCTTGGCACGGTCGCGGTCCTTGACGGGGTAGATGATCGTCTGCAGGCCGGCGGTCATGGGACTCTCCTTCTGAGGTGCGTGGCCCGGCGGCGTCTTTCCGCCGGTGCACTTCACGCTAGGGCCGGGGAGCCCGCCGCGGCTTCTTCGATCCTGACCGCTTGCGGGCTCCCCGGGCGTCACTCGTTGTGCAGCACCTCCGCGACGGTGAGCCGGGCCGCGCGCCGGGCGGGGACCAGCGCGCCGATGACCGCGATCAGGACGCCCGCGAGGGCCGGCAGCGCCAGGATCGGCGCATGCCAGACATCCGTCATGTACGACGGCAGAGTGATGTCGATCCCCGCCGCCATGCGCGGGATCACCGCCTCGTAGGCCGCGATGCCCAGTGGGACGCCCAGCACCGACCCCAGCGTGCCGAGCACCGCCATCGACGTCACCGTCATCACCGTGACCTGGCCGGGTGTCATGCCGATCGACTTCAGCATGCCGAGGTCGCGGCGCCGGTCATGGGTGTTGAGCACGGCCGTGTTGAAGACACCGAGGGAGGCGACCAGGGACAGCATCACGGTGAGGGCGGTCGCGGAACCGACGATGGCGCCGGTGACGCTGTTGGGCTCGGTCAGCTGGACGGACAGCCCCAGGTCGGCGGCCGCGACGGCACGGGCGTACGCCTTCATGTCCGTGTCCTCGCGCAGCTTCACGTGGTAGGCGATGGGCTTCTCGCCGGGGATCAGGGCGGTCATCGTCGGCCAGGTGCCGATGATCAGCCGGTCGTCGTTGTCCATCGTCTCGCCGACGACCGTCACCACCTCCTCACGGGCTCCCTTCCGCAGCCGCAGACGGTCGCCGACGCCCACCTCGTTCCTGCGCAGGAAGGCCGAGGAGGCCAGCACCTCTCCCGTACGGTGCGTCCAGCGCCCCCGCGTCAGTACGCTGTCCAGGTGCGGATCGGGTCCGCGCCGGCCCTCGAACATCACCACCTGCGTGGTGCCGACGAGGAGCGCCTCGTCGTCCGCCCGCGCGGTGACCCCGCTCGCACCGGGCAATCCGCCCAGCATCGACTGGAGTTGCCGGTCGCTGTGCGTGGGGTGCACCTCCTTGCCGTGCCGTTGGCCGCCCACGTAGACGGTGACGTCGTAGGCGCGGTGACCGGCGTTCCCGTAGCCGGTCAACGTCGCGGCCAGGCCGGTCGCGAACGTCACCGTCGTCACGCCCAGCACCACGGCGGCCAGGGTGAGCGCGCTGCGCGCGGGCCGGGCGAACGGCAGCCCGACACCGAGGCTCACCGATCGCGGCAACCGCAGGCCGGCCAGCCGCCGTTGGATGCCGAGTGCCCGACCGGCGCGTGGCGCGCTGCCCGCGCTGATCGCCCGCACGGCCGGCAGCCGCTGCGCCCGCACCGAAGGGCCCAGCGCGGCCAGCACACAGACGAGCGGCACACCGAGCAGCGCGAGCAGATTCACCCAGGGCGCGATGCCCAACTGGTCATGCAGCATCCCCGACATGGGCCCGGTGAACACGAACTGCAGGAACGGCTTGGCGAGCAGATTGCCGGCCAGTGTGCCCAGCGCACAGCCCAGCACCGCCGGCAGGGAGATCATCGAGAGGTAGACGCCCAGGACCTGTCCCGGAGTGAACCCGAGGGCCTTGAGGATGCCGATGTGCCGGAACCCGGAGACCACCGCTCCGGCCACCACGTTGGCGACGATCAGGACGGCGACCAGGATGCCGAGCACGCCGAACGCCATCAGGTACGGCGCGTACCCGCGCGCGTTGCTGCCGATCCGGTGCTTGAGCGCCAGGTACGTCTGCGAACCGGTGAGTGCGCCCTCGGGCAGACCCGCGGTCACCTCGCCCAGCCCGGCGCGCAGCCCGCTCTGCGACGACGCGTCCCGGAACCGGTACAGCATCTGGGAGGCGTTCGGTTGCAGGGCGGCGATCTGGTCCGGGGCGACCCACACGTCCGCCGTATGACTCAGATCGAAGGCGAACCCGACGACGGTGAGCGTCGGACCCGACCGCAGGTGCCACTTCTTGCCCAGGTCGTCGGCGCTCCAGTCGGACGGCCGGTTCAGGACCATCTCGCCCGGCCGGGTGGGCCACCGGCCCGCCCACAGGTCCACCCGGTCCACCGGGCCGCCGGGGCCGGGGCGGCCGACCACGGTCGCCTCGCCGCCGATGCCGAAGTCACCGGGGCCGCGCGGGATCTCCAACGTCGCCTGCGGGAACGGGCCCGCCACCGCCTCCACGCCCGGCTGCCGTGCCGCGCGCGTCAGTTGGGCGTCCGACACCGCTTCCCGGTCGTACACGGCGGTGACATGCGGCCCGCGCTGGCCGGCGAAGACGTGGTCGAACGGCGCCGACGCCGCGTCCACCAGCCCCAGCGCCACCACGATCGACCCTGTCGACACCAGTGCGACCAGCCAGATCACCACCGTCTGCAGTCTGCGCCTGCGCGCCGCCGCACGCGCCGCCTTCCACACCGCTCTCATACCGACGGCTCCAGGGTGTGCTCGTCGGTCACCCGGCCGTCGGACAGCTCCACCAGACGGCTCGCGCAGCGCTGCGCCAGCGGCCGGTCGTGTGTGACGATGACCAGCGTCTGGCCGATCTGGTTCAGGTCCAGCAACAGATCCATCACCTGCTCCCCGGCCCGGCTGTCCAGCGCGCCGGTCGGCTCGTCGGCCAGCAGCAGCGCGGGCCGGTTCATCAATGCCCGTGCCACCGCCACCCGCTGGCGCTCACCCCCGCTGAGCACCGACGGGTAGGCGTTGCGGCGGTCCGCGATGCCCAGCTCCTCGAACAGCTCCAGCGCCCGCCGCCGGGCCTGCCGGGCCGGTGTGCCGGTCAACTGGGCGGCCAGCGCCACGTTGTCCAGGGCCGACAGGTCGTCGATGAGGTTGAAGAACTGGAAGATCATGCCGATCCGGCGCCGCCGGAACAGCGCGAGCCCCTTCTCGCTCAGCTCCCCGACGTTCTCGCCGTGTACGACGACACTGCCGGCCGTCGGCCGGTCCAGGCCGGCGATCATGTTGAGCAGCGTGGACTTGCCGCACCCCGAGGGGCCCATCACCGCGACCGCCTCCCCGGCCCGGATGTCCAGCGACACCCCGTCGAGCGCGACCGTCTCGCCGTACTCCTTGCGCACACCGTCGAGCCGTACGACGGTGTCTCCCGTTCTCACCTCGGTGACCATGGACAGGACGCTAGACGTGGGACGACGGGGTCGGCATCCCTCCCCGGACGGCATTGCGCCGCAGGGCTCATCCTGGGGATGCAGAACGATGAACCCCCAGGTCGATGCGGCTGTCAGTGCCGTCTGCGACCATGAACGGCATGGGGGACTACGAGGTGCTGACGGCGGCGCTCGCGGTGGCGTGCGCGGCCGTTGCCGGGATGGGCGTGGCGCTGGTGCGCACCCGGCGCCGCTGGCAGACGGCGGTCGGGGAGCGGGGCTGGCTGCTGGAGCGCGAGCGGGAGAGCGCGGCCGAGGCCGCGATCACGGCCGAACGCGACCGGATCGCCCGGGAGTTGCACGACATCGTCAGCCACAATGTGAGCCTCATGGTCGTGCAGGCGAGCGCCGCACGCGAGGTGCTGGGGACGATGCCGGACGAGGCGGCGACGGCTCTCAGGGCCGTCGAGGACGCGGGGCGGGGCGCGATGACCGACCTCAGACATCTGCTGGGACTGCTGGCGCCCGCACAGGACGGCACGGACACCGACCCGGGAACGGGCGCGCAAGAGGGCGCGGGTGCGGACGCGGACGCGGTGAGCACGCCGCTCGCCCCGCAGCCCGGCCTCGACCGGCTCGGCCCGCTCGTGGACCGCATATCGTTCGCCGGGCTCCCGGTCGAGGTCCGTGTCTCCGGCGAGCCGCGCCCGCTGCCCCAGGGCATCGACGTGACCGCCTACCGGATCATCCAGGAGGCCCTGACCAACGCACTCCGGCACGGCGACGGCGGCAAGGCGGAGGTGACCGTGCGCTATGCCGACCACGCCCTGCGGGTCGAGGTGCTCAACACCGGCCCCAGCGTGCTGACCGGCACCGCCCAGGTCATCCCGAGACCGGCGGCCGGCGGCACCGGGCGCGGCCTGCTCGGTCTGCGCGAGCGGGTCGCGGTGTACGGCGGTGACCTCGACGCCCGCCGCAGACTCGGCGGCGGCTATCGCGTCCGCGCACGCATCCCCCTGGACCGGCCATGACGGGGGTTGCGCCCGAGCGGGCGCCCCGGGTCCTGATCGCCGACGACCAGACGCTGATCCGGACCGGCTTCCGGCTGATCCTCACCGCCCGGGGCATCGAGGTGGTCGGCGAGGCCGCCGACGGCGCCGAGGCGGTGTCCGCGGCGGGCGAACTGCGCCCGGACGTCGTCCTCATGGACATCCGCATGCCGGCCATGGACGGCCTGGAGGCCACCCGCCGCATCCTGCAGCGGACCCCGGACTGCAGAGTGCTCATGCTGACCACGTTCGACCTGGACCGGTATGTGTACGAGGCCCTCGCCCTCGGCGCCAGCGGCTTCCTGCTCAAGGACGTCACACCGGAGCACCTGGCGGCGGCCGTACGGCTCGTCAGCACCGGCGACGCCCTGCTCGCCCCGCAGATCACCCGGCGCCTGGTGGAGCGGTACGCGGCCGAGGCCGAGCGGACGGCCAAGCCCGTGCCCGCCGACCTGGCCGCGCTCACACCCCGCGAGCGGGAGGTGCTGACCCTGATGGGCCGCGGCCTGTCCAACACGGAACTGGCCGCCGAGCTGACCTTGAGCGAGGCCACGGTCAAGTCCCACGTGGCCCGTATCTTCGCCAAGCTGGGCCTGCGCGACCGCGCTCAGGCGGTGGTCCTCGCCTATGAGACAGGGCTGGTCCGCCCCGCTGCGCGGTAGCGCCCCAACACCGTGGCCGTGTCCTCGCCGGCGATCTGCGCGAGCGGCACCCGCACCATCTCGTTGCTGATCCGGTCCCACGGCTGACGGATGGTGGTGCGCCGGTGCCGCGGCCGTAGCCGCCGGGGAGTCGTCGAAGCCGCCGACGGCGATGTCGGGCACCCGCTTCCCGGCCCGGTGCAGCGCCGCCGGCACACCCTGCGCCATCAGGTCGGAGACGACGAACACCGCATCCACACGCGGAGCCTGCGCCGGCAGCCGCTGCGCGCCCGCCTCACCGCCGGCCCGGCGACAGCAGATGCCGGACCATGTCCCGGGCGCCGTCCCGGTCGTCGGCGGCCGCATGACTCACCTTGGAGCCGCGGTCGATCGGCTTGCCTCAGGCGACGAGCGGCACGCCCGTCCCCCGCGGTTCCTCGGCGACGGGATCGCCGGAGTGACTGGACACCAGCAGCACCCCGTCGACATGCCCGGCGGTGATGTGCCGCGTCATCCGGCGCCGTTCGCCCTCCGTGCCCGCGATCATCCGCAGCAGCGGGATGTCGTGCGCGGCCGGCGCCCAGGTGCAACCGCGCAGCAGGACATGGAAGTTGGGGTCCTCGGCACACGTGAGACGGTGCCGCGCGAGACGCCTGCCTCGCGCGCCACGTCGTGGATCGTCGGCGGTTTGCGCCGGCCCCCCGAATTGCTCACGCGGTACGGCCGTTCGGTACCGGACAACGACCGACGACTCCCGGACGTGACGGAGTCGCCGGGGCGACAGTGGGAACACTGCGTATGAGGAGGCCGGGGACGGAGGCGGACGCAATGATGGGAACTCCCTCGGGCCGGATGCGGCAGACGATCCTGGAATGGCTCAAGGACCCGGCGGACAACTTCCCGGCGCACTGCCGCCGCGACCCCGTCGCGAGGGGCGTCACCGCGCGGGCCGTGGCCGTCAAGCTGGGCGTACCCCGCCGGACCGCCGTGGCCCACCTGGACTTCCTCACCCGCCTCGGTGTGCTGCGCGCCCGCCGCATCCGCTGCCGCACCTACTACCGGCGCGACGAGATCCGTATCGCCGAGGTGGCCCGGATGTTCGAGAAGGGGTGGTGAGCGCAGGCCGGGCAGGACAGAGTGGCCGGGCAGGCGGGGGCGACCGACGGCGAAAGGGCACCGCGCATGGACCGACCGACGGCACTCGTCCCGCTCCACTACGTCTCGCTGGGCGCCCGGGGCCCCGAGGACGTGGTCGCCGACGCGCACGGACGCGTGCTGACCGGGGCGGAGGACGGGCGGATCCTGCGCGTCCACCATCTCGGCGACCCGCGCACGGCCCGTGTGGAGGTGCTGGCCGAGACCGGCGGCCGTCCGCTCGGGCTCGAACCGCTCCCGGACGGCGGTCTGTTGGTGTGCGACGCGGAACGCGGCCTGCTGCGCGTCGATCCCGTGGAAGGCGCCGCCGGCGCCGTGCGCGTGCTCGCGGACTCGGTGGCGGGGGAGCGGCTCCGTTTCTGCAGCAACGTCGTCGCCCTGCCGGACGGCACCGTGTACTTCACCGTCTCCAGCCGCCGATACCCGCTGGACCGGTGGATCGGTGACATCGTCGAACACACCGGCACCGGACGCCTGCTGCGCCTTGCGCCCGAGGGCGGCGAGCCGGACGTCCTGCTGGAGGGGCTGCAGTTCGCCAACGGCCTGGCAGCCGGAGGCGACGGCGCCTTCCTGGTGATCGCCGAGACCGGTGCCTGCCGGCTGACCCGCTACCACCTCACCGGCCCGCGCGCCGGCCGCACCGACCTCTTCGCCGCGCTTCCCGGTATGCCGGACAACCTCTGGCGCGAGGGCCCCGGGGGCCCGCTGTGGGTCGCGCTCGCCAGTCCGCGGGTCCCGCCGCTGGACGTCCTGCACCGCACCCCGCCCGCCGTGCGCGGCGCCGCCGCCCGGACCGCCGTCCATGCGCCCTACCGCCCGAGCGGCACGATCGGGGTCATGGCCCTCGACGACGCCGGACGGACCGTGCACCACCTCACCCGCCGCCGCTCCGGCTTCCGCATGGTCACCAGCGTCTGTGCGACCGGGGACCACCTGGTCCTCGGCAGCCTCCGGGAGCCCGGCGTCGCGGTCTGCGCGCGGCCCGCAGCCCGCTGACGCGGCGGTAGGCTGGTGCCCGGCCGTGATCACCCGTCGGGGCAGGCCGAACAGGAGACGCAAGCGCATGACAGCCCCGGAAGCCGAGAGCCTCCGTGTCCGCCCCACGGCACGGCGGCGGTCCCTGTGGCATCACCAGATACCCGTCGTCGCGGTGGTCGCGGTCGGCGGCGCCCTCGGCGCATGCGCCCGTTACGGGGTCACCCTCGCCTGGCCCACACCGCCGGGCGGCTTCCCCTGGGCGACCTTCTGGACCAATGTCGTCGGCTGTGCGGTGATCGGTGTCTTCATGGTGCTGATCACCGATGTGTGGGCAGCCCACCGCCTCGTACGCCCCTTCTTCGGCACCGGTGTCCTCGGCGGCTTCACCACGTTCTCCACCTACGCCGTCGACACCCGCAAACTGGTCGACGCCGGCCGCCCGGGACTCGGGCTCGCCTATCTCGCCGCGACACTGTGCGCGGCCCTCGCCGCGGTGTGGCTCGCCTCGGTCGCCGCCCGCCGGGTGCTGATCAGGAGGCAGCGATGACATCACTCACCGGCCGCGCCCTCAGGCTGACCGTCTACATCGGCGAGGACGACACCTGGCACCACAAGCCCCTCTACTCCGAGATCGTGCACCGCGCCCACGCGGCCGGACTCGCCGGGGCGAGCGTCTTCCGGGGCATCGAGGGCTTCGGCGCCTCCTCCCGCATCCACACCTCCCGCCTGCTGTCGCTGAGCGAGGACCTGCCGGTGGCGGTCGTCGTGGTGGACGGCGAGGAGCGCGTCCGGGCGTTCCTGCCGCAGCTCGACGAACTCGTCGACGAGGGTCTGGTGACCCTGGAGGAGTGCGAGGTCGTCCGGTACGTGGGGCGCTCCGCCGGCCCGGAGGACACGGATCCGAAGGGTAAGAAGTCGTTGTGAACTGGCTGCTGGTCATCGCGGGGGCCATGGTCGGCGCACCGCTGCGCTATCTCACCGACCGCGCCGTGCAGGCCCGCCACGACTCGGTCTTCCCCTGGGGCACCTTCGTGGTGAACGTCACCGGCTCGCTGGTCCTCGGGCTGCTCACCGGCGCCGTGGCCGCCGGGGCCGCCGGCCCCCACCTGCAGCTTCTCATCGGCACGGGGCTGTGCGGCGCGCTGACGACCTACTCGACCTTCTCCTACGAGACCCTGCGCCTTACCGAGGCCGGCTCCGGCCTCTACGCTGCCGTGAACGCCGTCGCAAGCGTGACGGCGGGGCTCGCCGCGGCCTTCGCCGGGGTCTCGCTCGCCGGCGCCCTGTGGGCCTAGGCGCTTGCGGCACCGCCGGACACAGCAAGTACTGTCTACAGCATTGTCGACCAACTCTCCTCAGAACTGGATCCCATGAGCGCCATCTCCGTCGGTCAGGCCGTCGTCCTCGGAGTAGTCGAGGGGGTGACCGAGTTCCTCCCGGTGTCCTCGACCGGTCACCTCAAGATTGCTGAGGGGCTCATGGACATCCCCGTCGACGACAAGTCCGTCGTCGGTTTCTCCGCCGTCATCCAGGTCGGCGCCATCGCCGCCGTGCTCGTGTACTTCTTCAAGGACATCAAGCGGATCGTCTCCGCCTGGTTCCGCGGTCTGACCAACCGCGAGGAGCGCTACCACCACGACTACAAGTTCGCCTGGTGGGTCATCGCCGCGACCATTCCGATCGTCGTGGTGGGCCTTGCCGCAAAGCCGCTGATCGACGGCCCGCTCGCCTCCTTGTGGGTGGTGGCCGGGTCGCTGATCGTCGGCTCCGCGGTGATGTGGTGCGCGGACCAGATGGGCCGGCACAAGCGCGGTGAGGACGACACCTCCTTCAAGGACGCGATGTGGGTCGGCTGCTCGCAGATCCTCGCCCTGCTCTTCCCCGGCTTCTCCCGCTCCGGCGCCACCATGTCGACCGCGCTCATCCTGGACCTGGACCGCGTCGCCGCCACCCGTCTGTCGTTCTTCCTCGGCATCCCGGCTCTGACCGGTGCCGGCATCTACGAGCTCAAGGACGCCCTCGGCGCGGGCGTGGGCGCCGCCCCGCTGGCCGTCGGCACCATCGTGTCCTTCGTCGTCGCCTACGCCTCCATCGCCTGGCTGCTGAAGTTCGTCGCCAAGCACTCCTTCAACGCCTTTGTGATCTACCGCATCGTGATCGGCGTGGGCCTGCTCGGCCTGCTCGCCACGGGCACGCTCAATGCCTGACAAACCCTGCTGATCACCCACGGGGTGCGGATGCCTTCATTCAGGCGCCGCACCCCGTGAATGTTTCCTTACGCCGCCTCTTGACAGCTCCGGCGCGCAACCCGCAGGATCGCTCCCGTGAACCTGTCAGACAGCCAGACAGGTGGTCGGGGACCTCGGCGCGTGAGCGCCATGGAAGCGGTCCTCGCCCACCTCCGCGGTGCCATCGAGCGCGGCGAGTACGCCATGGGCGACAAGCTCCCCTCCGAGGCCGAGCTGTGCCGCACGCTCGAGGTGTCCCGGCCCGTGCTCCGCGAGGCGCTGCGCGCCCTGCAGACGATGGGCCTGACGGTCTCCCGGACCGGCAAGGGCACCTTCGTCGTCGCGAACGCCGTCGAGGACCCCACGTTCGGCGACTACGCGGCCAGCGACCTGCTGGAGGTGCGCCGGCACATCGAGATCCCGGTCGCCGGGTACGCGGCCGTGCGCCGCACCCCGGAGAACCTGGACCATCTGGCCCACCTGCTCGACCGCATGGAGCGGGAGACGGACACCACCGCGTGGGTCGCGATGGACACGCTCTTCCACCTCGCCGTGGCCGAGGCCGCCCAGAACCCGGTCTTCCGCCGGGTCATCGAGGAGATCCGCGACGCACTGGCGCGTCAGTCGGCCTTCCTCAACGAGCTCGGCGGCCGTCGCGAACAGTCCAACCGCGAGCACCGGGCGATCGTCGAGGCGCTGATCGACGGTTCCGAGCACGACGCGGTGGAGGCCATGAGCCACCACCTCGACCGTGTCGAGACGACCCTCACCGACATCGTGCGCCCCGGGCGCACGGACCTCCCCACGGAAGGCGGACCCGAGGCGTGAGCGAGCAGCACCTCAAAGACGAGACGCGCCCCTCGTCCGGCCATGTCGACGCCGGAGACGCCGGCTACAGCAAAGGCCTCAAGCACCGGCACGTCAACATGATCGCCATCGGCGGCGCCATAGGCACCGGCCTCTTCCTCGGCGCGGGCGGCCGGCTCGCCGACGCCGGGCCCTCCCTCTTCATCGCGTACGCCGTCTGCGGCGTCTTCGCCTTCCTGGTCGTCCGGGCCCTCGGCGAACTCGTCCTGTACCGCCCGTCGTCCGGCGCCTTCGTGTCGTACGCCCGGGAGTTCCTGGGCGAGAAGGGTGCCTACACCGCGGGCTGGATGTACTTCCTCAACTGGGCGACCACCGGCATCGCCGACATCACGGCGGTCGCCACGTACACGCACTACTGGGGCATGTTCTCGGACATCCCTCAATGGTTGATCGCATTGATCGCCCTGGCCGTCGTGTTGACCGTCAATCTGATCTCGGTCAAGATCTTCGGCGAACTGGAGTTCTGGTTCGCGATCGTCAAGGTGTCGGCGCTGGTCGTCTTCATGTGCATCGGCATCTTCCTGCTGGTCACCCAGCACCCTGTCGACGGTCACCACCCCGGCCCGTCCCTGATCACCGACAACGGCGGCGTCTTCCCCAACGGCCTGCTGCCCATGCTGCTGATCATCCAGGGCGTCGTCTTCGCCTACGCCTCCGTCGAGCTGGTCGGCGTCGCCGCCGGTGAGACCGAGAGCCCCGAGAAGATCATGCCGAAGGCGATCAACTCGATCATGTGGCGTGTGGGCCTGTTCTACGTGGGCTCCGTCGTCCTGCTCTCGATGCTGCTGCCCTGGAACAAGTACAGCGCCGGTGAGAGCCCCTTCGTGACCGTTCTGTCGAACATCGGCGTCCCGGCGGCCGGCGGCGTGATGAACCTGGTCGTGCTCACCGCAGCCATGTCCTCGCTGAACTCCGGCCTGTACTCCACCGGTCGCATCCTGCGCTCCATGGCCATGAGCGGCTCTGCCCCCAAGTTCACCGCGAGGATGAGCCGCAGCCAGGTCCCCTACGGCGGAATCCTGCTCACCAGCGGTATCTGCGTCCTCGGTGTGGGCCTCAACTACGTCGTCCCCGCCGACGCGTTCGAGATCGTCCTCAACTTCGCGGCGATCGGCATCCTCGCCACCTGGGGCATGATCATGGTCTGCCACCTGCTCTTCTGGCGGAAGACCCAGGACGGCGAACTGACCCGGCCGTCGTACCGGCTGCCGGGCTCCCCCTGGACCGAACTCGTGACGCTGGCGTTCCTCGCCTCCGTCCTGGTCCTCATGTACGCCGACGGCGGCGCCGGACGCACCACCGTGCTCTGTCTGCCGCTGATCGTCGCAGCGCTGGTCGCGGGCTGGTACGCCATCCGCGGCCGCACAGCGCGCACCTCCACCGGCGCCGACGCGTGATCCGCGACCCG
Source organism: Streptomyces sp. NPDC030799 (assembly GCF_055572255.1). NCBI lineage: Bacteria > Bacillati > Actinomycetota > Actinomycetes > Kitasatosporales > Streptomycetaceae > Streptomyces > Streptomyces sp. NPDC030799. Next base: position 577,691 of record NZ_JBVIDS010000002.1, read on the forward strand.
GCTCGCCCCGACTCATCGATACAGGCAGTGATGTACAGCAGTTCCCCCGCCGACGCACCCGTCGTCCGCGAACCCCTGCACGCGCCCGTCGCCCACCTCGTCCGCGGCGGAGTCGTCGAGGGCATCCACTACGGCTCCGTCGTCGTCCTCGGCGCCGACGGCCGGGTGGAGTTCCAACTCGGCGACATCGAGGCCGCCTTCTACCCGCGCTCGGCCGTCAAGCCCCTCCAGGCCGTGGCCATGCTGCGGGCCGGACTGCCGCTCGACGGCGAACTGCTGTCCCTGGCCGCAGCCAGCCACTCCGGCGAGGAACGCCACCTCGCCGGCACCCGGCGCATCCTCGAACTCGCCGGACTGACCGAGGACGACCTGCGCAACGTCCCCGACATGCCATTCGACCCGGTCGTCCGGGACGCCTGGGTGCGCGAGGGCCGTATGCCTTCCCGGCTCGCCCAGAACTGCTCCGGCAAGCACGCGGCCATGCTGTGGACCGCCAAGCTCAACGACTGGTCCCTGGAGGACTACCTCGACCCGAAGCACCCGCTGCAGCAGGCGATCGAGGAGATCGTCGAGGACCTGACCGGCCAGCGGGTCGCCCGGGTCACCGTCGACGGCTGCGGGGCTCCGCTGTTCTCCATCTCGCTGCACGGACTCGCCCGCGCCCTGTCGCGCATCACCTCGGCCGCCCCCGGCACGCCCGAGGCACGGGTCGCCGACGCGATGCGCCTGCATGCGGAGATGGCCTCCGGCTCGGGGCGTGACGTGGCTGCGCTGATGCGGGCCGTGCCGGGGCTGCTGGCGAAGGACGGCTTCGAGGGCGTGCAGGCCGCCGCGTTGCCCGACGGCCGGGCCGTCGCGGTGAAGATCGCCGACGGGGCGAACCGGGCGCGGATTCCGGTGGCCGCGGCTGCTCTCGCTCGCGCGGGCGTGGATCCCGGGCTGCTGACCGAGTTCGCGGGTGAGCCGCTGCTCGGGGGCGGGGAGCCGGTGGGCCGTGTGCGTGCGGTGCGCGCACTGGACCCGGTTCCCTTCACCACCTGCGCGTAGCGCTCCGCTGGGCAGGCCGTCTTGGAGCTGCGGGTCCGTCGTGGCTGACCGCGCAGTTCCCCGCGCCCCTTACGGGCCGCTTTCACCTCCGTACCTCAGAAAGAGGACCCATCTCTCATGACCGCCGCCACCCGCAGCGAACACGATCTGCTCGGCGACCGTGACGTACCCGTCGACGCGTACTGGGGTGTGCACACCCTGCGTGCGACGGAGAACTTCCCCATCACCGGCACCCCGATCTCCGCCTACCCGCATCTGATCGACGCCCTGGCCGCCGTCAAGGAGGCCGCCGCCCTCGCCAATGAAGAACTCGGCCTGCTGGAGCCGAAGAAGGCCGCCGCCGTCGTGGAGGCCTGCCGCGAGATCCGCGAGGGCAAGCTGCACGACCAGTTCGTCGTCGACGTCATCCAGGGCGGCGCCGGCACCTCCACGAACATGAACGCCAACGAGGTCGTGGCGAACCGTGCGCTGGAACTGCTCGGGCACGAGAAGGGCCAGTACGAGTACCTGCACCCCAACGAGCACGTCAACCTCGGCCAGTCGACCAATGACGTCTACCCGACCGCCGTCAAGGTGGCGACGGTTTTCGCGGTGCGTGGACTGCTCAGGGCGATGGCCGTGCTCCAGGACGCGTTCGCCCGCAAGGCGGTCGAGTTCCGTGACGTGCTCAAGATGGGCCGTACACAGTTGCAGGACGCGGTGCCGATGACGCTCGGTCAGGAGTTCTCTGCGTTCGCCGTCATGATCGAGGAGGACCGCAGCCGTCTTGCCGAGGCCGTCGAGTTGATCCATGAGATCAACCTGGGTGCCACGGCGATCGGTACGGGGCTCAACGCGCCCGCCGGCTACGCCGAGGCCGCCCGCCGGCACCTGTCCGCGATCACCGGCCTGCCGCTGGTCACCGCCGCCAACCTGGTCGAGGCCACCCAGGACTGCGGTGCCTTCGTCCAGATGTCCGGCGTGCTCAAGCGGATCGCGGTCAAGCTCTCCAAGAGCTGCAACGACCTGCGGCTGCTGTCCTCCGGTCCGCGCGCCGGCCTCGGCGAGATCAACCTGCCGCCGGTGCAGGCCGGTTCGTCCATCATGCCGGGCAAGGTCAACCCGGTGATCCCCGAGGTGGTCAACCAGGTCGCCTTCGAGGTGATCGGCAACGACGTCGCCATCACCATGGCCGCCGAGGCCGGACAGCTCCAGCTCAACGCCTTCGAGCCGATCATCCTGCACTCGCTGTCGGAGTCGATCACGCATCTGCGGAGCGCCTGTCTGACGCTGGCCGAGCGGTGCGTGAACGGCATCACCGCCAACACCGAGCGGCTGCGCGCGACCGTCGAGAACTCCATCGGGCTGGTCACCGCGCTCAACCCGCACATCGGCTACACGGCCGCGACCGACATCGCCAAGGAGGCGCTCGTCACCGGCCGGGGCGTGGCCGAACTGGTGCTGGAGAAGGGCCTGCTCCCGGCCGAGCGGCTCGCCGAGCTGCTGCGCCCCGAGGTTGTCGCCGGCAGTGGGGCACCGGCTGCCTGACCTGCGGCGACGCAAGGCCGATTGCGCTCCGGGACCGAGCGGGAGGCACAATGGTGATCATGACAACGACGTCGTCCCTCACCTTCCTGCCGGTCCTGGAGCGCATCGCCGAGGAGATGGAACGCACGCCCGGCCGCGGCCGGGCCGCCGACTACATCCCGGCCCTCGCCGCCCTCGATCCCCGCCGGTTCGGCATGGCCGTCGCCGAGCTGGACGGCACGGTGTACGGGGTGGGGGAGTGGCGCGAGCCGTTCTCCACGCAGTCCATCACCAAGGTCTTCACACTCGCCCTGGACCTGGCCCGCGAGGGCGACGAACTCTGGGAGCACGTGGGCCGCGAGCCCTCCGGCAACCCCTTCAACTCACTGGTCCAGCTGGAGTACGAGAACGGCATCCCGCGGAATCCTTTCATCAACGCGGGCGCCCTCGTCGTCACCGACCGCCTCCAGACCCGTACCGGAGACGCGGCCGGGGAACTGCTGGCCTTTCTGCGCGCCGAGAGCGGCAACGCCTCCCTGGACTTCGACCAGGAGGTCGCCGCCTCCGAGACCGCCCACGGCGACCGCAACGCCGCCCTCGCCCATTTCATGGCGTCCTACGGCAACATCGACAACGACGTGCCGACCCTTCTCGACCAGTACTTCCGGCAGTGTTCGCTCACCGCCTCCTGCGCCGACCTGGCCCTCGCCACCGGCTTCCTCGCCCGGCACGGCATACGCGCCGACGGCAGCCGCCTGCTCACCCGCAGCCAGGCCAAGCAGGTCAACGCGGTGATGCTGACCTGCGGGACGTACGACGCGGCCGGGGACTTCGCCTACCGCGTGGGCCTGCCGGGCAAGAGCGGCGTCGGCGGCGGGATCATCGCGGTCGTCCCCGGCCGGTGCACCCTGTGCGTGTGGAGTCCGGGCCTGGACGAGCGGGGCAACTCGGTGGCCGGAGTGGCGGCCCTCGACCGGTTCACCACGCTGACCGGGCTCTCGGTGTTCTGAGGGAGCGGTTGTCCCGGTCAGTACCCGTCCGGGTGAGGAGCGGTGGAGCCGAGGACGCGCCGGGCGTCCAGCCACACCCGCTCGAACTCCTCCGCCGGGATCTCGTCGGTGGGCCACGCTCCGTGCCAGGACGCGAGCCTGCCCTCGGCGAGTTGACCGTACCGTCGCAGGTAACGGCCCATCGTGGCGAAGTCCGACCGCTCCTGGAACCGCAGCACCTCCTCCAGGGAGGCGGCGGTCACCGGAGTGCCGTCCTCACCCCGCAGATCCACCTGCCGCGTCACGCGCCCTTCCTCGTCGCCCTCGAAGTACCGCCAAAGATCTTGGTCATCGTCGTACACACGGATCCACATCGGCATACGGTCATGCTCGCGCACGCCGCGGGCACGGCGGCGCACACACGCCCGTCACACGCGGGTCGCCCGCAGGTGAGCGGAGTGTCGCCTTCCGGCCACCCGGCGTCGACACGCTGAACCAGTGTTGGCCATGGCATTTCCCGTCGATCTCCGCCGCTGCCGGCTGCTCGGGCTGGCCGGCACCGCCGTCCTCGCGCTGGGCGGTGAGACAGCCGGTGCCCTGCCCGTACAGGACCTCCTGGCACCCGCCTCCGCGCGGGTCGCGCTCGGCCTGGTCGGGGTGTACTTCGGTGTCGTGCTGCTCATCGCGGCCTGGGTGCTCCTCGGCCGCCTGGTGCGCGTCCCCCAGCCGCCCACCCCGCGCGCCCTGCTGCTGGTGCTCGCCGTGTGGGCGGCCCCGCTCCTGCTCGCCCCGCCGCTGTTCAGCCGGGACGTCTACAGCTACCTCGCGCAGGGCGCCATGGCCGACGCCCACATGGATGTCTACGCCCACGGGCCCGCCGTGCTCGGCGGTCCGCTCGCCGACGAGGTCGCCCCCATGTGGCGGCACACCGGCGCCCCCTACGGCCCCGCCTTCCTGGCCGTGGCCTCCGCCCTCGCGGGCCTGACCCGCGGCCGGCTCCCGGCCGGGCTGCTGGGCATGCGCCTGCTCGCCCTGCTCGGGGTGGCCCTGATGGCGGCGGCGCTGCCCCGCCTTGCCCGGCACAGCGGTGCCGACCCGGCCGCCGCCCTGTGGCTCGGCGCCCTCAACCCGCTGGTCCTGCTGCACCTGGTGGCCGGTGCCCACAACGACGCCCTCATGCTCGGCCTGCTCGGTCTCGGACTGGTCGCCGCGCGCGGTCGCCGGCCCGCCCTCGGCGTCGTCCTCGTCACCCTCGCCGCGCTGGTCAAGGCACCCGCGGCCCTCGGCCTCCTCGCCGTCCTGGCACTCCAGATCCGCTCCGGCCGCCGCCCGCTGCCGGCCACCCTGACCACGGCGGGCGCCTCCGCCCTGACCACGGTCGCCGCCACCGCAGTCGCCGGCACCGGCTACGGCTGGATCGGCGCCCTGGCCACCCCGGTCTCCCCGCAGAACTGGGCCCTGACCAGCCTGGCCGGCCGCGCCACCGGAGCGCTGCTGGAACACCTCGGCAGCAGCCTGGCCCCGCTGGCCGTCCCGGCGTGGCACCTGCTCGGGCTCGCGGCCACCGCCGTCGCCGTGGCACTGATATGGCTCCGTCTGCGCCTGAGACCGGAGTACGCGCTCGGACTCAGCCTGCTGACGGTCGCCGTGTTCGGCCCGGCGATCCGCCCCTGGTACGTGCTGTGGGGCCTGTTCCTCATCGCCGCCGGTGCGCCCGACACCTCGGTGCGGCACCGGGTCGCGGCCCTGGCCGGCGTCCTCGCCCTCGCCGTCCTGCCGAGCGGCGGCCCGGCCGACCCCGGCCAGCTGGTGCTCGCCGTCTCCGGCGGGGTGCTCGGTGTGGTCGTGCTGTGGCAGGCCCACCAGGCGGCTCAGGCCCCGGCGCCGGGACGCACGGCGTGAGCGGCCCGCTGCGCCCCCGTACGGACCGCGCACGCGCGCTGCTCGTTCTCGCCCTCGTCGCGGCCGTCACGGTCTTCACCGCCACCGTGCCGCTGCTGCGCGGCTTCTTCGACCTGCGTGTCTACTACGGCACCGTGCACACCTGGGTCCACCACGGCGGCCGGCTCTACGACTACCAGGTGCCGGGCACCTCGTACGGCTTCACCTATCCGCCGTTCGCGGCCCTCGCCATGCTGCCGCTGGCCCTGCTGGGCCGTACCTCGGCGATCGTGGCGTCCCTGCTGGTCAACCTGGCCGCGCTGGCGGTGGTCCTGCGGAGCCTGGCCGGGCCGGACTGGCGGCGGCACGGCTGGTACCGGTGGTCGCTGTGCCTGTGCCTGCTCGCTCTGTTCGAGCCGCTGCGGGACACCTTCAGCTTCGGCCAGGTCAACGTGGTGCTGCTCGCCCTCGTCCTCGGCGACTGCCTGCTGCTGTCGACCGGCCGGGAGCGCTGGGCGGGTGCCGGGATCGGGCTCGCCGCCGCCGTGAAGCTCACGCCCGCCCTGTTCATCGGCCTGCTGCTGCTCGCCGGGCGGCGCCGGTCGGCCGGCCTCGCCACGGCCGTCGCCGCCGCGGCGACCGGGCTGGCCGTCTGGGCGGACCCCGGGGCGTCCCGTTTCTACTGGACCGAGGCGCTGTGGGACACCGGCCGGGTGGGCCGGCTCGACTATGTGTCGAACCAGTCGCTCCAGGGCGTGCTGGCCCGTCTGGGTGAGCCGGGCCGCCCGCTGTGGGCGACGGTGGTCCTGCTGACCCTGTGCGTCTGGGCGTGGCGGGCCCGCAGGGCGATGTCGGCCGGCGACTGGACGGCGGCGTTCGCGCTCACCGCGGCGGCGGCCTGCCTGGTCAGCCCCATCACCTGGGTGCACCACCTGGTGTGGCTGCTGCCGTCCTTCGCCGTACTGGTCCGCGCCGGTCGCCGGCGGATCGCGGCCGTCCTGTACGCGGTGCTGTGCACGAGCGTGGTCTGGCTGTGGTTCGACGACGCCTCCGGCATCGGCGGCTTCCTCGGCAGCAACACCTACACGTGGATCACGCTGGGCCTGCTGTTCGGGCTGCCGACGGGTCAGCCGCGCCCGGCCCGGCTGCCCCTGGCCCGCAGCGCAAGTGCCACAGCTCCCGCGCCGAGCCCCGACAGCCCCACGACGACGGCGGTGCCCGACCAGTCCGAGTCGTCGTCCTGTGCGGTGGCCGCGGCCACCGGTGCGGCGGCGGACGCCGGGGACGACTTGGGGCGCAGCCCGTCCAGCGAGCCGACCGGATCCACCCGCCCGGCCGCCGCGAAGCCCCAGTCGAGCAGCCGGCGTGCCTCCTCGTACACGGTCAGCCCGCCGCCCTCCTGAGGGTTCATCACGGTCACCACCAGCGTGCGCCCGCCCCGGCGGGCCGCGGCCACGAGGGTGTTGCCCGCATCGGTGGTGTAGCCGTTCTTGATGCCGATCAGCCCCGGATACGGGGCCACTCCGTCCTCACCGGTCAGCAGCCGGTTGGTGTTCTCGATGCCGTACGACGAACCCTCGCCGGGGAACTGTGCCTCGGCGGTGGAGCAGTAGCGGGCGAAGTCGGGATTGCGCAGTCCGGCCCGGCCGAAGACCGCCAGGTCGTAGGCGGAGGACACCTGGCCGGGGGCGTCGTAGCCGTCGGGGGACACGACATGCGTGTCCAGGGCGCCGAGCGAGCGTGCCTTGCCCTGCATCCGCGCGGCCGTGGCCGCCCATCCGCCGTCCAGCGAGGCGAGCACGTGCACCGCGTCGTTGCCGGAGCTGAGGAAGACCCCGCGCCACAGGTCGGCCACCTGGTAGGAGTGCCCCTCCTCGACGCCGACCAGGCTGCTGCCCGGACCGATGTCCGCCAGCTCCTCGTACCGCACGGTGTGCTGCATCCCGGCGGGCAGCGTCGGCAGCACGGTGAGGGCGAACAGCGTCTTCAGGGTGCTCGCGGGCGGCAGCCTGCGGTGCGCGTCGTTCGCGGCCAGCACCTCCCCGCTGCCCGCGTCGGCGACCACCCAGGACAGCGCCGACACCTCCGGCACCTCGGGCGCGCCCCGGCGCGGCCGGACCTGGGGGCCGGAGCGGTAGAGCAGGGACGGCCCGGGCATCGCCGCCCGGGGTCCGGGCGGTGCGGGCTCGCCGGCACGGGGCCCGGCAGCGGCGGCGGCCGGCGCGAGTGCCAGCACGCCCGCCACGCACAGGGAACAGGCCGACACGGCCGCCCGATGAGAAAGGGCTGTGAACATATGATCAACGTACGAACGGGGTCGCCGTCGCTCGCGCTGTCGGGGCCGTTCGGCCCATCGGAGCAACCCGGATGCCGCACCCCGGCACGCCCGCGGGCGGGGTTCAGCCGGTGGGCAGGGTGGGCAGGATCTGCCGCAGGAACGCGGCGTTGTCGGGGGTGGAGCGCAGCCGCTCCAGGAGGGTTTCCAGGCCGGACGGGCCGCTCTCGCGGGAACGCAGGGCGCGGCGCAGGCCGTGTACGGCCGTCAACTCGGCCGGAGTGAGCAGGAGTTCCTCGCGCCGGGTGCCGGTGGCGTCGAGGTCCACGGCGGGGAAGAGGCGACGGGCGGCGGCTTCCCGGTCGAGCCGCAGCTCCATGTTGCCGGTGCTCTTCAGCTCCTCGAAGTAGTAGCCGTCGGCGCGGGAGCCGGTGTCCACCAGGACGGTGGCGAGGACGGTCAGCGAGCCGCCCTCCTCGGCCTGGCGCGCGGCGCCGAAGAGCCGCTTGGGACCGAGCAGCGCGCCCGCGTCGACACCGCCGCTCAGCGTACGGCCGCCGGCGGCGGAGGCGTTGTTGTGGGCCCGGCACAGCCGGGTCAGCGAGTCCAGCAGGACGACGACGTCCTCGCCGGCCTCCACCAGGCGCTTGGCCCGCTCGACGACGAGTTCGGCGAGAGCGATGTGCTCCTTGGGGGTCCGGTCGAAGGTGGAGGCGTACACCTCGCCACGCACCGAGCGGCGCATTTCGGTGACCTCTTCGGGACGCTCGTCGAGCAGCAGGACGATCAGACGGCACTCGGGATGGTTGCCGGCCACGGCGGCGGCGAGCTGCTGGAGCAGGACCGTCTTGCCGCTCTTCGGCGGTGCCACGATGAGTCCGCGCTGGCCCTTGCCGACGGGGGCGAAGAGATCCGCGACCCGACCGGCCGGCCCGGACGCGGGGTGTTCGAGGCGGATGCGGTCGTGGGGATGGAGCGGGGTGAGGTCGCGGAAGTGGCGCCGGCCGCGCAGGTCCGCCGGGTCGCGTCCGTTCACGCGGGTGACCTCGGTCAGGGCGCGCCGGTCGCCCCGGGCGCCTTCGACGAGGTCGCCCTTGCGCAGCCCGTGGCGCCGGATCAGGGCCGGCAGGACCTGGGGGTCGGCGGGGGAGGCGAGCAGGTGTGCGGGCCGCAGATGCCCCTTCCCGTGCGCGTCGATGTCGAGGACACCGGTGATGAGCCGGGGGGCCGGGGTCTGCTGGACCGCGGGAGGGTGTTCGAGTGTGGTGGTCATGGGAGGAGGTCCTTTCGCGGACGGAAGAGAGTGCGTCCTCCTGCGGACGGAAGAAGGCGGTGGGAAGGGGGAGAGGCCGCGAGCGGGAGGCGCTGACAGCTGCCTCCGGGCGGCGGGAACGGCACCTCGGGTTCGGCGCGGACGCCCTGGTCACGAGGTGGTGCAGAGAAGAAGCCCGGGCCGGTCGGAAGCCTCGGCCGAGGGGCTGGTGGAGAGAAAGCGGCGCCGGTGTCCGTACGAGAGGACACGCACACGCGCTGATCGCACTATACCGGTGCGTTCGGTGGAGTCAACATGACGGCGTCCACGGACATTCCCGGGAACTGAAGTTCCGTCAGCTGTGTGATGCCACCGCTGCGGGCAGTCGCCGCGCAGCCGGTGCCGGACCGGCTCCCCGTGTGCCGACGCCTACTCGTCGGCCAGGGCCGGTCGAAGGGCCGGCCGCCGGCCGGCCCCTCGTGTCGCCGGGCCGGGCTATGCCGACCGTGTCTCCGCCTCCTTGGCGATCTCGTCGAACCGCGCGCCCATGGCCTCGGCGAGGGCCTGGGCGCCGGACAGCGGGCGGACCATCACCATGAAGTCGTCGATCAGGCCTTCCTCGTTCACGTGCAGGAAGTCGCAGCCGGTCAGCTCCCGGTCGCCGACGCGGGCCGTGAAGACCAGCCCGTGGTCGGAGCCGGCCGGGTCGCCGATCTCGCGGACGTACCGGAAGTCCTCGAACACCTGGGAGACCGCGCGCAGGATCGCCGCGGTGATCGCCTTGCCCGGGTACGGCTTGAAGACGACGGGGCTGGTGAAGACGACGTCCTCGGCCAGCAGCGCCTCGACGGCGTCCATGTCCCCGGCCTCCACTGCCTCGCGGAACGCACGCATCGAACCACCTCGCATAGTAAATTTGTTGAATAGGTGCGGAAGACATTATTCAACTGCTGCTAGCCTGTCCATATGTCGCTCAAGTACGCCGTCCTGGCCGCCCTGCTGGAGGGTGAGGCCTCGGGCTACGAGCTGTCGAAGGCGTTCGACGTCTCGCTCGCGAACTTCTGGCCCGCCACCCCGCAGCAGCTCTACCGGGAGCTGGAGCGCCTGGCCCGGGACGGGCTGGTCCAGGCCCGGACGGTGCAGCAGGAACGGCGGCCGAACAAGCGGATGTTCACGCTCACCGAGGCCGGCCGGGCGGAGCTGGGCGCGTTCGCCGCCGAGCCGCCGAAGCGGCCCACCGCCATCCGTGACGAACTCCTCATCAAGATCCAGGCGATGGACGGCGGTGACCCCGAGGTCACCCGCGCGCTGATCGAGGAGCGCAGGGGCTGGGCACGCGGGAAGCTCGACCGCTACCGGCGGGTGCAGGCCCGCCTCCTCGACGGCCGCACCGAGGAGGCGTACCTCCGCGAGGCCCACCGCGTCGGCCCCTACCTCACCCTGATGGCCGGGATCGCCTTCGAGGAGGAGAATCTGCGCTGGTGCGAGCGGGCCCTCGCGGTCATCGCCGAGCGGGTGGCCCTAGGCTGAGGAGATGTTCGGTCCCGAAGGCCCCAGTCTGCGTGAACTGGCCGTCCAGGCGCTGTCGTCCGTCGAGCACGGCTACGACCTGCTCGCGCCGAAGTTCGACCACACCCCCTTCCGGACCTCCGACCGGGTGCTGGAGTCCGTGGCGAAGGCGCTGGCCCCGCTCGGGCCGTTCGAGGACGGGCTCGACCTGTGCTGCGGCACGGGCGCCGGCGTGGAGGTGCTGACCGGGCTGTGCCGTCGGAGCGTCACCGGGGTCGACTTCAGCGCGGGCATGCTCGATGTCGCCCGGCACCGGGTGCGGCCCGCCGGCGGACCCGAGGTCGCCTGGGTGCGCGGCGATGCCCGTGCCCTGCCGCTGCGGGCCGCTTTCGATCTCGTGGTCTCCTTCGGGGCGTTCGGTCACTTCCTGCCGCGCGAGCTGCCCGGACTGTTCGCCCAGGTCCACTCCGTGCTGCGGCCCGGGGGCCGGTTCGCCTTCCCCGTGCTCGCCCCGCCCCGCCCGAAGCAGCCCGGCTTCTGGGTGCTGCTCGGCTTCGACGCGGTGATGCGGGTGCGCAACGCACTGTGGCGGCCGCCGTTCGTCATGTACTACCGGGCCGTCCGCCTCGGCGACGTGCTCGGCGAGCTGGAGCGCGCCGGATTCACCGTCGAGCTGCACGCTCTGCCCGAGTTCGGGCGGCGCTGCGACGGCAGCCCACGGGCCCGGCTGGTCGAGGCCCGGCGGGCTCAGCCCGCCGCGGGCAGCGTGAACTCGTAGACCAGGGCGTCCCGTTCGGCGTTCACCACCAGATCGGTGATCTCCAGCGGCCGGGCGTACTGGTCGTGCACCCGCCGGGTCACCCGTACCGAGGAGGCGCCGTCCACCTGGGTGATGGAGTCGCGGTGGTGCAGCGACAGACCGGCCTTGCGCATCCAGTCGTAGGCCCGCCGCAGATGCGCGGGCGTGGCGCCGTCGGCCCGGTCCCGGTAGCGGGCCAGCTCCTCGACCTCTGCCAGCGCCACCGCCGAGAAGGAGGTCACCGCCGTCCGCAGCGAACGGCCGTCCGGCGTGGCCGACCGGTAGCGGTGCACCAGCGTGGGCCGGTGCGGGGCCAGGCCCAGCGCCCGCGCGTGCTCCGGCGGCGGAGTCTGCCAGGTCACCGTGGCCCGGTCGACCGCGCACGGGTCCGCCGAGCGGGATCCCAGCGGGAAGGCCGGCGTCCCCTGTTCCTGGACGGGCCGGGCGGGCAGCGCGGCATGGCTGCCCCGCCGGTCGGTGGCGACCAGACCGCTGCGCCGCAGCACCTCCAGCGCCTGCCGGACGGTCTCCCGGCTGACCTGGAAGTACGCGGCCAAGTGCCGTTCGCCCGGCAGCCGTTCGCCCGGCGCAATGGTGCCGTCGCGCAGTTCGTCGAGCAGCAGCGCAGCGATGCGCCCGTACAGGGGCCGGTCGTCGCTCTGGGCGGGTTCGTGCGGGGTGGTGCGGGCCATGCCGCGCCCTCCTGTTGTGACAAGACGTAGTCGTGCGGGCTCGTTGCGCGACCACAATTAGCATTGGTCTAAACCACAAGGGAAGAGCGGCCTGCCGGTTCGGCCGAAACCCACCCGCGCGATGCCGTGGTCACAGCGCGCTGTACAGTGCGTCGATCAACGCCGTCTTCCGCGGGTCGTTGGCGATACGCGGCCCCATCCGGTTCATCACATACCCCAGCGCCACACCCGCCTCCGGGTCGGCGAGCCCGCACGAACCGCCGAACCCGTCATGACCGAAAGCCCGCGGGTTCGGGCCGTACGAACCCTGCGGACCACTCAGCCACAGACCGAGCCCCACCTCGGTCTCGCCCGCGAAGCCCGCGCCCAGCACCAGATCGCGGCAGCTGCCCTGCCCCTCACGCACCCGCTCCGCCGCCTGGTGCGACAGCAGACGCCGCCCACCGTGGGAGCCGCGCCCGGCGAAGACGCCGTACAGGGCCGCGACCGCGCGTGCGGTGCTGTGGCCGTTCGCCGCGGGGATCTCCGCCGCCCGCCACTCGGGTGTGTTCGCCTGCGCCGCGCCGACCACGGGATTCGTCAGTGCCGCGAGCGCGGCGGGCGGCAACTGGCTGAAGACAGCCACCTGTTCACTGTCACCCGCGGCCGGCGAGTGGGCCAGCTCGGCCAGCCGGCCCGCCTCCTTCGCGGGCAGCCCGATCGTGAAGTCGATCCCGAGCGGCCCGGTCACCTCCCGCTCCAGGAAGGCCCCCGGCCGCATCCCGCTGACCCGCCGGATCACCTCGCCGACCAGGAACCCGTACGTCAGTGCGTGGTAGCCGGAGCGGGTGCCCGGCTCCCACCACGGCTCGGTCGCCGCCAGCCGAGCGGTCGTCAGCTCCCAGTCGTACAACTGAGCCAGGGAATGCGGCTCGCGCAGCCCGGACAGGCCGGCGCGGTGCGACAGCAGATGCCGTACGAGCACCTTCTCCTTGCCGGCCGCCGCGAACTCGGGCCAGTACCTGGCCACGGGCGCGTCGAGGTCGAGCAGCCCCCGGTCGGCGAGCAGGTGTGCACACAGCGCCACCGGGCCCTTGGTGGTCGACCACACGTTGACCAGGGTGTCCCGCTCCCACGGGCGGGTGCCGGCGGCATCCGCCCAGCCGCCCCACAGATCCACCACCGTGGTGCCGTCCACGGTCACCGCCACGGCGGCGCCCAACTCGCCGCGCTCACGGAAGTTCTCCTCGAACGCCTCCCGCACCGCCGCGAAGCGTGGGTCGCAGTGGCCGTGGACCTGGGTCTCGTGTGCGGACATGGGACCTCCGTCGTCGCCGGGAACCCGGGTCGCGACACCGCGACCCGGGTGCCCCCGAACGTACCGACTGGTCGGACTGGAGGGAAGTGCCCCGCTGCCGCCCGCGGCCTCAGGCGTAAGACCTCAGCCAGCGCATCTTCTCCACCTCGTGGAAGGGGCCGCCGCCCTCATGGTCGTTGAAGTCGTAGACCTCGATCGCCTTGTCCTCGTGCGCCCAGGCGTTGAACGCGGCGAACACGGTCGACGGCGGGCAGGTCTGGTCCTCCAGCGCCGCCGAGAACAGCGCAGGAGCCCGGCCCCGCGCCGCGAAGTGCACCGCGTCGAAGTAGGACAGCGTGCGCTGCACCTGAGCCGAGCGGCCACGGTGCGTCTTGAGGAAAAGGCCGATCTCACGATACGGGTGACGGTCCGTCAGCACCGTCGCGCGCGGGAAGTCGCACAGGAACGGCACGTCCGGCGCCACCGCGACCAGGTCGGGGACCAGGCCGCCGACGGCCAGGGAGATGCCGCCGCCCTGACTGGCGCCGAGCACCACGGTGCGCGCCGCGTCGGTCAGCGGGTGCGAGCGGGCCGCCTCGACGGCGCGCACGGCGTCCGTGTACACCCGGCGGTAGTAGTAGTTCTCGGGCGCGTCGATGCCCCGCGTCATGAACCCGGGGTACGCCGGTGCCGCACCCACCGGGTCCGCCGTGCCTCCCCCGGCGCCCCAGGCGCTGCCCTGGCCGCGGGTGTCCATCACGAAGTGCGCCCGGCCCGTCGACGCCCACAGCAGGTTCTCGTGCGGCAGCCCGCGCCCGCCGCCGTAGCCGATGAACTCCACGACCAGCGGCAGGGGTTCACTCGCTCCGGCCGGCAGCCGCAGCCAGCCCTTGACCGGGTGCCCGCCGAAACCGGCGAACGTCACGTCGTACACCCGGACCGTCGACAGCCCGGTGTCCACCGGCTCGAAGCGGGCGTCCAGCTCGTGTTCGCGTGCCTCCTCCAGGGTCTTCTCCCAGAAGGCGTCGAAGTCCTCGGGCTCGATGGACCCGCTGCGATGCGTGCGCAGTTCATCGAGGGGAAGGTCGAACAGGGCCATCACCAACCGCCTTTGTGGAGGAAACAGCGTCAGCTCACCGTAAGTGGACGGTCGGAGGCTGACCAGTAAACGTTTGCTCCCGCTCGGCGGCCGGAATCACCGTCACGTCCGTGGCTGGGTCCACTTCGGTCCCGTGCGCGCCCACTCCCGTTCCCACTCGGCCAGCCGGTGGCGCAACGCGATCCGGCGCTCGACGGCGTGTCCGAGGAGGACGACGGCCGCCGCACCGCCCGCCGCGCACACTCCCACGGTCACGGCGTGCTGCCACACCGCCGCATCGCCGGCCGGCGGTGAGACATCGCGGCCCCGGGCGTCGAACCACACCCAGACCGTGTCGCCGGTCCGGGTCCCCGCCGGCACCCGGGCCCACGCCGTCCGGGCACCCTTGCCCGGCTCGGTCCAGCGGACCTCGGCGCGGTACGGGTGTTCGCGGTCGCCCTGCACGGCGGACACCCGCTCGGGCGGATCGCCGATCACCTGCGCGCGCACCTGGTGTCGCTGGGCCCGCTGTTCGGCGGCGAGCGTCCGGGCCTCGTCATGCGCACGCAGGCCCGCGGCCACGCCGGCCAGGGGCGCGACGACGAACAGCAGGACGGCGACGATCAACACCGTCCACGCCTCCACGAGATCCGAGCGGCGCCGCAGCGGATTGCGCCGCCAGCGCCAGCCACGCACCCGGGTACGCATGTCCACCTCCTCGCACGGTCGGAGCCGGAGAGCCGTCGAGCCGCTCCCGCGGCCCGTCACCCCCGCCGCTCACGCACACGAGCGTCCACACCCGTCTCGTACCCCGTACGGAGCACCTCGCTCACGCTGCGAACCGCGAGTTCAAGTCCGTCTGGAGCACGGAACGCGCCATGCGCCCCACGATCGCGCGAGCGGCCGCGGTGCGCGCCCCGGGATCAGCCGAAGCGCTCGATGCGGATCCGGTCCACCGGCTGGCCCGCCGCGACCAGCAGCCGGGACGCGTGCTCGGCGAACGCGTTGGACCCGCACACATAGGCCTCCCACCCACCGGGAGGCTGCTCGGCCAGGAGCGGGGCCACATGTGCGGCCGCCATACGTCCCACGGGCACACCCTCGGGAGCGCTGCGGGTGAACACGGGCGTCGTCTCCGCGTCCAGTTCCGAGGCGTAGATCAGCTCCTCGGGGCTGCGCGCGGACACCAGCATGCGCAGCGGCACGGTGAGGCCGCGCCGCCGGTGGTGCCGCACCATCGACATCAGCGGCACGATCCCGGAACCGGCGCCGATCAGCAGCGCGGGCCGGTCGCCCGGCCAGGCGAAGAACCCGCTCAGCGGCCCGCGGACCTCGACCGTGTCCCCGGGACGGGCGACGGTGTGGAACCAGCCGGAGACCTCGCCGTCCGGCACATGGTCCAGGGTCAGCTCGATGTGCCCGGAGTCATCCGGTGCCGACGCGATCGAGTAGTGACGCTGCGCCACATAGCCGTCCGGCGCGGTCAGCCGCAGCATCAGGTGCTGCCCGGGCAGATGCCCCGCCCAGCCCGGCACCGCCAGCCGGAAGGTGGCCGCGTGCGGCGTCTCCCGCCGGATCTCCGTCAGCGTGGCCGTCTGCCACACCGCCGCCACCTGCTCGCTGACAGCGATACGCCCGGGCACCGCGAACCGCTTCTCGGGAACGCCTGCGCCGGTCGCCGGGAAGGAGGCGGCCGAGTCCGGGGCGGCGGTGGGTGCTGCCGGGTTCGGAGAAGCGAGCGGGGTGCTCGGGTTTGTCGTCGCCGTGTCAGTCACCGGAGTACCTCTGCTCCTCCCAGGGGTTGCCGCGCGCGTGGTAGCCGTTGCGCTCCCAGAAGCCGGGCTCGTCGTGGTCGAGGAGCGTGAGGCCCGCGATCCACTTGGCGCTCTTCCAGAAGTAGAGGTGCGGCACCAGCAGCCGCGCCGGGCCGCCGTGCTCGGACGGCAGCGGCTCGCCGCCGTACTCCCAGACGATCCAGGCCCGCCCGCCGGTGACGTCGGCGAGCGGCAGGTTGGTGGTGTACCCCGTGTGGGAGCGCGCGAGCACATGGGTGGCGGACCCATGGGGCTGCACCACATCGAGGAACGCGTCCAGGGAGACACCGCCGAACCGCACGCCGAACTTCGACCAGCCGGTCACACAGTGGATGTCGCCGTGGTACGCCGAGGCCGGCAGCGCGTGCGCGGCGTCCCAGTCCCAGGTGTGCGGCCGCTCGACCAGTCCGTCGATGCGGAAGGACCAGTCGGCCGGCGCGAGGTCGGGGGTGACCTCGGCGGACAGGACGGGCCAGTCCTCGCCCGCGTCGTACTGCCCGGGCGGCAGCCCCGGGTTGTGGACGCGCGGGCGGCCAGTGAAGCCTCGCGTGACGTTCATTCGTCAACCGTACGCTGTCGCTCCGGGTGCTCCGTCCCTGGTCACCCCCTGGATCATTGCGCCCGTATGAACTTCTTCCGGGCCAGGGAATAGCGCCGCCACGCTTCTCCTTAGCGCTCGATGCCGGCACCTGCGCTCGATGCCGGCACCGGTACACCGGTGACAGCGCGAGAGAAGCGAGGAAGAGCATGCCCCAGGCGTATGTCCACCCGCGGCACGGCGGACCGGAGAACGAGAAGCTGTCCGGCCGGCACACCCTCGGCGAGACCGTGACCGAGGGGGCCGCGTGAGCGTCACCGCCGGCGCGGGCGTCGGCGACCGGAGCGCCGCGGACACCCCGCACGTCCTCGACAACCCGGCCCTCGCCTCGCTGACCGGCCCGCACGCCCACTTCGCCGAGCGGCGCGGCCGGGTGCTGCGCTACCCGGCCGACGTCTCCCCGTGGCTGGCGCTGCCCGAGGAGCCGGACGCGCGCGACTGGGCGGACCTGGCCGCGCTGGCCGGTCCCGGCGCGGAGATCCCGCTGCCGGGCTACCGCGGCGCACTGCCGGACGGCTGGGAGACCACCTTCCGGGTGGACGGCGTGCAGTTCGTGGACGACGGCCTGGCCGCCGCGCCGGACGCGGAGGCGGTCCGCCTGGGCGCCGCGGACGTGCCGGAGATGCTCGACCTCGTGGCGCGTACCCGGCCCGGACCGTTCCTGCCGCGCACCGTCGAACTCGGCACCTACCTCGGCATCCGCCGCGACGGGGCACTGATCGCCATGGCGGGGGAGCGGCTGCACCCGCCGGGCTGGACCGAGATCAGCGCGGTCTGCACCGACCCCGCCTTCCGGGGCGAGGGCCTCGCCACCCGGCTGATCCTCGCGGTCGCCCACGGCATACGGCAGCGCGGCGAGACGCCGTTCCTGCACACGAGCGCCGAGAACACGGACGCAATCCGGCTGTACGAGTCCCTGGGCTTCCGGCTGCGGCGTCGTACGGCGTTCCTGGCGGCCCGCGCCCCGCAGCGGCCGGCGGACGACCGGGCCGCCGTACCGGTGGCGTGAGGGGACGCGGACAGCAGGGGGCTCAGGCGGAGCCGGTCTCGCCGGGACCCGCGTTGTACCGCTCCAGGTAGGCCGCGAAGCGCACCAGGTCCTCCTCCGGCCAGTTGGCGAGCCGCTCACGGAACGCGGCGCGGCGCCTGCAGGTGACCTGGGCGAGGATCTCCCGGCCGGCATGCGTCAGATGCAGCACCTGGACCCGGGCGTCCTCCGGGTCCGGGCGGCGTTCGATCAGCCCGGCCCGCTCCAGCGCGGCCACCTGGCGGCTGACCGTGGACTTGTCCAGCGCGTAGTGCGTCGCCAGGTCGGTCGCACGGCAGCCCGCCTGCTCCTCGAGATGGCTGAGCAGGGTGTAGGACACCAGCGACAGCTCGGGGTGCATACGGCCCGCCGAGGCGCGCGCCCGGCGGGCGAAGATGGTCATCTCGCGCTGGATCGCCTCGACGGCCGACTCCGCTGCGTTCACGGGAATACCTCCTCCGGCGTTCTAGTTGTATAGTACAACTTGAACGGGAAGTTGTATAAGCCAACCTTTGGAGGTCGCCCGCGATGAGGTCACCGGCACTGCGCCATGTG
Source organism: Streptomyces sp. NPDC030799 (assembly GCF_055572255.1). Lineage (NCBI taxonomy): Bacteria > Bacillati > Actinomycetota > Actinomycetes > Kitasatosporales > Streptomycetaceae > Streptomyces > Streptomyces sp. NPDC030799. The sequence continues at coordinate 595,989 of NZ_JBVIDS010000002.1, forward strand.
CTGACGCACCTGATCACCCCGCTGCTGATGTGCATAGGCATGGGGCTCGCGTACATGGGGGCCTTCGTCACCCCCGAGCCGCACCACCTGCCTGTCGCCGTCGTCGGCACCGCCCCGCAGGCCAAGGTCTTCGCCCAGACGGTCAAGGACACCGCCGGGGACAAGCTCGACGTCCGCACGGTCGCCACCCGTGCCGACGCCGTCGGCCTGCTGAAGTCCCGCGAGGTGACCGGCGCCTATGTGCCGAGCGTCGAGGCTCCCGAGCTGCTGGTGGCGAGCGCCGCCTCCGACATGGGCGCGACGGCCGTGGAGAAGGTCTTCACCCCGGTCGCCGCGAAGGAGAGGGTGCCGCTGAAGGTCACCGACGTGGCCGAACCGGTCGCCGACGACCCCACGGGCCAGGGCCTGTTCTTCCTGCTGATCGCCCTCAGTATCGGCTCCTACGCCTCGGTCGCGGCCCTCGGTGCGGCAGGCGCGGGCCTGCCGATGCGGGTGCGGGCACTGCTCGCGCTCGGTGTCTCCGCCGTGGTCAGCGGCATCGGCGCGCTGCTCGCCGGACCGGTGTTCCACCTGGCGCACCACGACCTCGCCGGTGTGTGGGGCATGGCCTGGCTGTACTCGGCCGGCATCCTCTTCATCGGCGTCGGTCTGCACACCTTCCTGAAGCGGTGGACCACGCTCACCATGATGGTGCTGTTCGTGATGCTCAACTTCACCAGCTCCGGCGGGTTGTTCCGCCCCGAGCTGCAGAACGGCTTCTTCGGCACCCTGCACGCCTTCTGGAACGGCGCCGGCTTCGTCGAGGGCGCCCGCAGCCTGCTGTACTTCGGCAACGACGGTCTCGCGCGCAACGTCTGGACCCTCGCGCTCTGGCTGGTGGCGGGCCTGGCCGTGACCGGGATCGCGGCCCTGTACGAGCGGCCCCGCACGGCCCGGCACGCGGCCGGCCACGCCGGCACCGCAACGCAGGCGCCGGACACACCGGCCCTGGCGCCCACCGAGCGCGAGGCGGAGCGGGCCACCGAGCAGGCGGCCGCCGAGGAAGAGGCCGAGGAGGCGGTCGGCGTCTGACCCCGGCCGGCCAGGACAGGGAGCACACCGCCCGGCGACAGGCGGGGCTCCCTGACGGCTTCCCGGAGCGCCCCGCCTTCCCGCCCCTCCAATCGGCCGCCGGTCTCCCGACCACCGCCGGCCCCTCCGCCCGGCCGTCGGTCTCCACACCGACGTCGGCCCCTGCGCTCGGCCGCCGGCCTCCAGACCGCCGCCGGCCATGCGCCCGCCGCCGGTTCTTTTCGGTCCGTGGCCGGTCTTCGGGTCCGCGGTCGGCCTTCATGGGCTGCCGACTGTTTTGCCATCACCGGCCGTGAGCCCGTCACCGGGTGTTCGGCCCGTCACCGGCCGTTGGGCCCACCACCGGCCGTTTGCCCGCCACCGGCCGTTGGCCCAGCTGTCGGTCGTTCGGCCCGGTGTTTCGGTATCGCCGTCGGTCGTTCGGCTCGCTCGCCGTCAGGCATTCCGCTCGCCGTCGGGGTTTCCGTCCGGGGCTGTCCGCCGGTTCGCGGTCCGCCCTCAGGGGATGCCGGCTGCTTCGACGCCGTCGGCCCTTCATCTCCTTGCCGAACCGATCGTCACCACCCGCGCCCACGCCGGCGGTGCGTCCGGCCAGTAGTCGGGGTCGTTCTCGTCGTACGACCCGCCGGTCCGGGGGAACAGCCCCACCACCGTCCGGCAGGACGGCCGCGCCTCGGGCCACGGTGTCTGACCGTCGGTCAGGACCACCACCACGTCGGGCCGCGTGCGCAGCGCCCGGGCGAACCCCGTGCGCAGATCCGTCCCTCCGCCGCCCGCCAGCTCGATGCCCTCCGCCCGGCACAGCGGCTGCACGGTCCGGGCCGCCGCATCACAGGACAGCACGGAGACCAGGTCCCGCCGACCGCCGACGGCCCGGCAGATCGCGGCCACCTCCAGCAGCGCGCTGCCCAGTTCCGCGTCGCTGACCGAGCCCGAGGTGTCGACGACCACGCACACCCGGGGCGGCCTGCGCCGCAGACTCGGCAGGACGACTCCGGGCAGCCCCGCCGAGCGCCGCGCCGGGCGGCCGTAGCTGTAGTCCTCGCCCGCGCCCGGTGCGGAGACCGCCGAGCGCAGCGCCGAACCCAGCAACTGGCGCCACGGCTGCGGCGGATGGAACGCCTCCTCCGCCCACCGCCGCCAGCCCTGCGGGGCGCTGCCCGGGTTGCCCTTGATGCCCTGCGCCACCCGGAACCGGACCGCGTCCCGCTCCTGCTCGCTCAGTCCGTGCGCGCCGTCCGGCCCCAGTTCCCAGGCCCGGTCCAGCCCGTCGGCACCGCTGCCGCAGTCCAGCCAGGCCAGCCGCTCCAGCTGTGGACCGAGCCGGAACCCGGGCAGGTAGTCCTCCATCAACCAGCCCGAAGGCAGCCCCACTCGCCGGGGTGTCACGGCGTCCTCGGGCGTTACCAGCCCGTCGCCGAACACGTCGTCGTTGATCTCGCAGTCCGCGGCGATGTTCATCCGCAGTCGTTCCGCGGGACCGGTCAGCTGGTGCTCGCGGGCGAAGCGGTCGCTGCGGCCGTGATGGTCGCGCAGCAGGTGCGCCACCTCGTGCACCCACACCGCGGCCAGTTCCGTCACCGGCGTGCGGTCCACGAACGCCGCGGAGACATAGCACCGCCAGTACCGGTCGACCCCCATCGTCGGCACCTCCCGCGACTCCACCGGCCGCAGCGCGAACAGTGCCGTCGCGAGGTACGGCCGGACGCGGGCCGCGTGCAGCCGCGCGGCGAAGAGCTTGCCGAAATCCAGCGGGCCGGGCGCGTCCGCCGTCATCGGCGGGCCCCGGCCGTCCGCGCGGTGTGGCGGGCGGCCTCGTCCGCCCGCCGCGACAGCGACACCGCCCCGGCGAGCCGCTCGACCGCAGCCGGCACGTCCCAGTCCTCCCGGCGCAGGGAGGCCAGTGTGGTCGCCGGGACGACCACCACGTCCGGTGCCCCGGTCTCCATCGCCCGCACCAGCAGCGCCCAGGCGGCGTCCCAGCGGGCCCGCTCCGGACGCTTGCGGATCGCGTCCACCACCCCGTCCAGCACGGCCTGCCGCAGATCCCCGCGCTCGGGCAGTTCGGCGCCCGCCGGGTCGGCGAGCAGCGTCTCCGGGTCGGGCAGGTCCAGCCGGTCCAGACTCGCCAGCAGCTCCAGGCCGGGACCGTCCCCGACGGTGCCCCGGACCAGCAGCGACAGCACGTCCCGCGAGGAACCGGCGGCGGTCGCGAAGGCGATCAGCCGCAGGGTCGCCTCCCAGCTCCGGGGCGACGGCCACGCGCCGCCCCGGCGGCTCTCCCCGCCGGGAAGCCGGTGCACGAGCCCCGGTCGTGCGACGAGGAACGCGCACACCGCGCGCCGTGCGAAGGCCACGGCTTCGGGCAGCCGCTCGGGAGCGAGCCTGGGCAGGGTCGCCCGCGGCCAGGTCCCGCCCAGACCCCGTACGACGACGTCGTGGTCGTGCGCCCACTGCAGATGCACGAACCGGTTGGCCAGCGGCGGGCTCAACTCCCAGCCGTCGGCCGCCGAGGAGCGCGGGTTGGCCGCGGCCACGATCCGCACGTCCGGCGGCAGCCGCAGCGCACCGATCCGCCGCTCCAGCACGAGCCGCAGCAGGGCCGCCTGCACCGCGGGGGGAGCGGTGGACAGTTCGTCCAGGAAGAGCAGACCCCGCCCGGCCCGCACGAGCCGTACCGCCCAGTCCGGCGGGGCCATCGGGACCCCCTGAACCGCGGGATCGTCCCCTACGACGGGCAGGCCCGAGAAGTCGGACGGCTCGTGGACGCTCGCGATCACGGTGGTCAACGGCAGGTCCAGCGCGGTGGCGAGCTGGGTCAGCGCGGCCGTCTTGCCGATGCCGGGTTCTCCCCACAGCAGCACCGGGAGGTCGGCGGTCACGGCCAGCGTCAGCGCCTCCAGCTGGAGGTCGGCGCGGGGCTCGGTGGTGGTGTCCCGGAGCAGGGTCAACAGGTCTTCGGCGACGGCCAGTTGGGGAGAATTGGTGCGGTCTGCGGGAACTGAAGAGAGCATGAAGGAATCACCTGTTGTGTGAAGTCGGCGGAAGCGAGAGGAGGTTCTGAAGAAACGGGAGAGAAAAGGGCTCAGAAGAAGGTGACGACGCGGTCCTGGCGCGGGGTGGGGCGCCGGCCTCGGCCGGTACGGTCGCGCCGCGTGACGGAGGTGCGGCCGGAGCCCATCAGACCGGCCCGGTACAGCCCGTAGCTGATGCGCCGCTCGGCCGCCGCCGCCAGTTCGTCGCGCAGCGGACCGTCGCGCAGCACCGCGCCGGGGCCCAGCAGGCCCTCGACCACGGCCAGGGCGCCGGCGGTGTCACCGTGGTCCAGCCGCTCCCGGACCCCGGCCAGGCAGTCCGGACGCCGGTGCGCCTCGTCGACGGCCCGCAGACAGGGCAGCGGCGGGCCGCCCAGCGCGGCCAGCAGCTCCTCCCGCCGGAGCTCGGCCGGGTCGTGATCGAGCGGTGCCAGCACGCCGTCGACCAGCCCGATGCGGTGCGTGGCTCCCCGGCACTCCACGCGTCGGGCTCCCGCGGCCGGATCGACGTCGTACGCCGGGCCGGCCGGCTCCCGCCCGGGGGCCAGCGCGGCGGCGACCAGCGGGTGCAGCTGCCCCGGATCGAGCAGCCCGGCGTGGAGCAGTTCCAGGTCGGGCAGCACCCAGGTCGCCGCGTCGGGCAGCACGGGCAGCGTGGAGAACCCGCCCGGCGGAGGCTGTGTCACCACGCGCAGCGCGCGTGCGGCACCGTCGGTGCCCGGGTCTCGGCAAGACCCGTGTTCGCCGGCCGGAGTTGAGCGAGCGGCCGGCCCCGAGGCACCGCCCGCATCCGTCACCAGCTCCAGCGCCAGCCGGCGCCGGCCGCCGAGCCGTACCGCAAGGGCGCCGGTGGAGCGGCCCTCGGCGGCCAGCAGGAGGGCCGCCTCGGCCGCCCACCGGCCGACGGCACAGCCGGGGACCGGCGGTACGAGCCCGAGCGGATCGGGCTTGCGCGGCACGGCCCCCGCACGGTCGCGCAGCTCGGCGGCCCTGCGGGCGTCCCACAGATGGCGGTGCAGGTCGAGCCGGTAGCGCCGGTTCGGGTGCGGATGCGGATGGCCGCCCGTCTCCGCGCGCGCCGGGTCCCACACCGCGAGGCTGATCCGCTGGCCGGCGTCCGCCCAGGACGGCGGTGTACGGGCCACGAGATGCAGCGGGCCGGCCCGGCCGGGCCGCTCGTAACGGGCCAGGGTGAGGGTCAGGGCCGGACGCAGCAATCCGTCGGGCGCGATCCTCGGCATGTGCCAGCGCAGCAGGTCGGGTGCGAGATGGCGGAGGTCGGCGCGCAGCCGGGCCGCCAACTCCCGGCCGTGGGCCCGGGCGAGGGAACGCAGATCGAGGTCCAGGTCGATGCGGGCGGCGGCGCAGGCACCTGCCCAGTCCCCTGCGGCACGGCGGCCGGTGGCACGTTCGATCATGGACGGTGGCACGGCGTACCGGCGTACGCGCAGCCACAACAAAAGCCGGGAACCCCCGTACGCGGTGGAAGGGAGCATCAGCGCTCACCTTGCGCGGACGGGACCCCCAATCTCTGAGAGGCGTGAGTCTTCATCGCGGCGAGCGTAGCCGCCCGGCCCGCCACCGCGCCAGGCGTTTTTCCGCCCGGACCGGAGCGCCCCGTTGGGGTATGGTGTCCGTCCGGTCGCGGACGCCCGCGGCCCCGATCGCGAGGAGGTGGGACCCATCACCGCTGTGTCAGCCAGGGTGCTCTCTCCTCAGGACGACGCGGTGCACCGGCAGCGGTGACCGCGGGAGCGCTCTGAAGATCTCGCGCTCGCGAAAGGCTCGTCGCCCCCATGTCGGCTTCGTCATCTTCTTCGTCTTTTACTTCGTCCTTTTCTTCGTCTTTGTCATCTTCCCGCTCTCTCCCCGCCGTCGTCTCCGCGCTGCGTGCCGCCGGGTGCGTCTTCGCCGAGGAGGAGGCGGAGTTGCTCCTCGCCACCGCCGGCACCGCGGACGAACTGTCCTCGATGGTGGACCGGCGCGTCGCCGGATTCCCGCTGGAACAGGTCCTCGGCTGGGCCGAGTTCCGCGGCCTGCGCATCACCCTGGAACCGGGGGTGTTCGTCCCCCGCCGCCGTACCGAGTTCCTGGTCGGCCAGGCGCTGGCCCAGGCGCCGTACGCGAGCGTGGTCGTGGACCTGTGCTGCGGTTCGGGCGCGCTCGGCGCGGCACTCGCCGCCGCCCTGGACGGTGCCGAGGTGCATGCCGCCGACATCGATCCCGCCGCCGTACGGTGCGCCCGCCGCAACCTCGCCGCCTTCGGTGGCCGGGCCCACACCGGCGACCTCTACGGCGCCCTGCCCGCCGCACTGCGCGGCCGCGTCGGCATCCTCGCCGCCAACGTGCCCTATGTCCCCACCGCCGAACTGTCCCTGCTGCCGGCGGAGGCCCGCGACCACGAGCCGCGCGTCGCCCTGGACGGCGGTGCGGACGGCCTGGACGTGCTGCGCCGGGTGGCCGCCGGGGCGCCCGAGTGGCTCGCGCCGGGCGGCTGTCTGCTGACCGAGACCAGCGAACGCCAGGCACCGGCAGCCGTGCAGGCCTTGGCCGACGCGGGTCTGACGACCCGTCTGGCGGTGTCGGAGGAGCTGTCCGCGCACGTGGTGATCGGCGTACTGCCGTAGCCGTCAGCGCAGTTCCTGCGCCCGGGCGATCAGCAGGGCGACATCGTCGTGGTTGTCCGGGTGGTGCAGGGTCCGCAGGAGCAGGTCGCAGGTCTCCTCCAGCGGGCGGGCGGGGTCATCGAGCAGGGACAGCAGGAAGTCCAGGCGTTCGTCCAGGGAGTGGCGGCGGGTCTCCACCAGCCCGTCGGTGTAGAACACCAGCTCGTCGCCGGGCTCGAAGTCGACCGTGACGGTGGAGAATTCGACCCCGCCCACCCCCAGCGGCACTCCCGTCGGCAGCTCCAGCAGTTCCGGCGGCCGGCCCGGGCGGACCCGGGCCGGCGGCAGATGGCCGGCGTTGGCGATCCGGCACTGCCGCAGATGCGGATCGTGCACGGCGTACACGCAGGTCGCGATGGAGTGGTCCAGGGCCGAAGTCGTCTTGTCCAGGTGCTCCAGCAGCAGCGCCGGGTCGAGGTCGAGGGCGGCCAGCGTGGTGGTCGCCGTGCGCAGCCGGCCCATGGTGGCGGCCGCGCTGATCCCGCTGCCCATCACGTCACCCACCACGAGCGCGGTCTTGTCGCCCTCCAGCGGGATGACGTCGAACCAGTCGCCGCCGACCTCGCTGGTGGCCCCGGCGGGCTGGTAGCGGGAGGCCACCTCCAGGCCGGTCATGACCGGCGGATGGCCGGGCAGCAGGCTCTGCTGCAGGGTGAGGGCGGTGTTGCGGGCGCTCTGGTACCAGCGCGCGTTGTCGATCTGCACGGCCGCGCGGGCGGCCAGCTCCCGGGCGAGCAGCACGTCGTCGTCGTCGAACGGCGCCGGATTGCTGGTGCGTTTGAGGTCCAGGGCGCCGAGCACCTCGCCGCGCGCGATCAGCGGCACCGCGAGATACGAGTGCAGTCCCGCCCGGCCGAGCAGTTCGGCCGCCTCGGCGGAGCGGGCGATGCGCGGCAGGTCGTCGTCCTTCACGTGCGGCACCAGTACCGCCTCGCCCGAGCGCACGCACTCGGTGACCAGGCGGTCGGGCGCGTACCGGGCGATCCGGCCGGGCGGGTCGGCGGCCCGTACGGCGTCCGAGTCGTCATGCGGGCGCACCGCGAGGGCGCGGATCACCGCGGCCTGCGACGGGCCGAGCGTGCTGCGCCGGCCCTCCACCACCGCGTCCAGCAGGTCCACGGCGGCCACGTCGGCCAGCTCCGGCACGGCGACTTCGGCCAGCTCACAGGCGGTGCGGTCCAGCTCCAGCGTCGTACCGATCCGGGCCGAGGCGTCGGCGACGACGGCGAGCCGGCGCCGGGCGGCCTCCGCCTCCAGCGAGGCCCGGTGCTGCTCGGTGATGTCGACCACCGAGACCGCGACACCGAGCACGTTGCCCGTGGCGTCCTCCAGCCGGTACAGCGAGTGTGCCCAGGTGTGGTCCTGGTCCGGATCGGCGGGGGTACGGCCGACCAGCGTGTTGTCGATCACGGGCACGCCGGTGTCCAGCACCCGCCGGGCGTCGGTCTCCACGGGCTCGGAGTTCAGCATGGGGAGCACTTCGCGCAGCGTGCGGCCCACGTGCTCGGCGGCCGGCACGCCGTTGATCCTCTCCAGGGCCGGGTTGACCGAGACGAACCGCAGCTGGGTGTCCAGGACGGCGTAGCCGATCGGTGACTGCTTCACCATCCGCTCGGACAGCGCCACGTCCTGCTCCAGCCGCCGTACGGTCGACTGGTCGGCGGCGAGTCCGAGTGCGTACACGTCACCGCGGTCGTCCAGCAGCCGCATGTTGCGGAACTCCACCAGGCGGGTGCTGCCGTCCTTGTGCCGGATCGGGAAGCCGCCGGCCCAGCTCTGCCCGGTGCGCATCACATCGGCGAAGAGCTTGCCGACCAGCTCGAAGTGCCGTTCGTGGACCATGAGCCGGGCGGCGTACTGGCCGAGGGCCTCGCCGGCGCTGTATCCGAACAGCTCCTCCGCCTGCGGACTCCACAGCACGATCCGACCGGTGGTGTCCAGCACCACCGAGGCCACGCCCAGTACGTCGAGCAGACCGCCGGGCGGCACCGGCCCGCGCACCGGCTCGCCGCCCTCCGTCACCGGAGCCTCGGCTGCACTCATGCCATGCACCGCCTTCGCCCGTTGGCACGGCACGTCGTCCCCCGTGCCGACTCCCCTGGTTCCACCGCACTCACACTCGACTCTCCGACGCCTCGGCCGGTTACCTCCACCATCTCTCACCCCAGCGGTGCACGTCGCCGAAGCCGCCACGGGGGCGGGACGCCTCTCCCGGACATCGTGCACGCCGGTGCGGCGGTCCGGGAGAGTTCACGCTCATGTTGCTCCATTGGCCTGTACATGACCATCGCGCCACGCCAGACTGTCCGCCGACCGAGTGTCTCCCGCCCTGTGTTCCCTCCGTCCGAGGAGTCGGCCATGCCCGTGCCCGCCCGGCAACGCTGTCACGCAGTTCTCGCCGGACTCGTCACCCTCGCCACCGCCGCCGTCGTGTCGCTCGCCGCACCCGGGCCCGCCGCCGCGGCCGGCACCTGGACCGAAACCGGCTCCGACCGCGCCCGCCCGCTGGACGAGAGCCAGGGGCTGACCTCCGTCGAGATCCCGGCGAACAGCCCCAACCGCTACACGGGCATCGGCACGATCCCGATCGGCGTCTCCAGCCGGGGCTGGAACCACGTCGGCGACCCCGACGCCTCGTACAACGGCTACTACATCGAGCCCTATCAGCAGGACTCCGGCAACTCGAAGATGTACCGCGTGCAGGCGCCCGACGGCACCTGGTCGGAGTACGTCCACACGCTGAGCCCCGGCGAGGCCCTGAACAACTCCTGGGACGCGGTCTCGCCCGACGGCCAGTGGATGCTCTCGGGCGAGTGGGGCACGATGAACCGCCTGCTGGTCTTCCCGACCCCCGGCGTCAACGCGGCCACCTCGCCCTCCGCGAACCTCCCGCAGGCCTCGGCGGTCCACCTGGACCACTCCGTCCGTGACGTCCAGGGCTGCGACTTCTCCGGCCCCACCACCCTGCTGTGCTCCTCCGACGACCCGGACGGCAGTCTCTTCGGCCTCACCAAGCCGCTGCTGGAGATCGACCTGTCGGCCCCGCCCAGCGGTTCCGCGGACGTCACCGGCCATGTCACCGCCCTGCGTCAGCTGCCGCTGCGCAGCTCCTGCTCGGGCGCCTTCGAGGCGGAGGGCATCGACTACGACCGCCGCACCGGCATCCTGCGCGTGATCGTCATGTCGCCCGGCTTCTGCGTCCTGACCGACAGCAAGACGTACAAGTTCTCCCGCGGCTGAGCCCGCCTGGGGTGTGCGGACCGGCCGGTGGTGCTTTCCTGAGGATGGACGCGGTTCGGCGGGGTACCCCGTTCCACCGCAGCGCGGCCACGAAAGGAGCGATCAATGGCACCCACGGAGCGGTCGCATCCGGAAACCGTCACGGTGGAGATCAGCGGTGACAAGGAGGACGCCCGCCTCGTCTTCGACGCGCTGAGCTCCTGCTTCGCGTCCGACCGGGGCGCGGACGAGATCCCTCAGCAGTTGCACGAGGTCCGGCCGATGGTGTGGCTCGGCACGTACGACGTCGCGGACGCCCGTGGCCCGGGCTGCCCGCCGGTCCACCTCGGCGCGGCCGTCCAGGCGGACGTCCAGGGCGGCTACTGGGCCGTGGACCGGTTCCGGCACACCCTGGACTCGATGTTCACCGTGGAGGAGACCTGCACGGCCTCCGGCGACCAGGAGCGGGATCTGCATCTGCGGCTGCAGAGCCGCTGACCCTGCTTCTCGCTACCGCGACGCCCCGTCCGGCCCCGCGCCGGCCGGGGCGTACTGCGCCTCGCCGTCGCCGAAGGACCAGTCGACGGACGTGTTCTCGGTGACGGTGACGACGACGTTGCGCGGCTCGGTACCGGTGCGCTCGTGCACCAGCTCGGCGATCCTGCGGTACAGCGCGCGCTTCAGCTCCGGCGGCCGCCCCGAGCGCATGGTGATCGCCACGAACACCACCGAGCCGTCCTTGCGCAGGCCCAGGTGGTCGTCGTACCGCAGCGTGCTGCTGACGCCGTCGTGGCCGGTGAGCACCTGGAAGCGGTCCTCGGGCGGGACGCCGAGCGTCTCCACCAGGGCGTCGTGGACGGCCCGGCCGAGCGCGTCGAGCCGGGCCGGGTCGGTGCCGAGTGCGTCTATCCGGACGAGGGGCATGGCGGAGTGTCCTTTCGAAGCGGGCGCGCGTTTCTTCCTCAGGTCGTGTACATACTAGTAGGTACAGAGTGGGCGGCGTCACGCAGGCCCGGTTGTGCAACTAGTTGCATAACCGCTCCGGTGTCCTCTACAACAAGAGGCGACGACACCGCGCACGGAGGGCCCAATGAGCCGTTACCCGCACCTGATGACCCCGCTCGACCTGGGGTTCACCACACTGCCCAACCGCGTGCTCATGGGCTCCATGCACGTCGGCCTGGAGGAGGCCGAGCGCGGTTTCGAGCGGATGGCGGCGTTCTACGCGGCCCGCGCACGCGGCGGCGTCGGCCTCATCGTCACCGGCGGCATCGCACCCAACGAGGAGGGCCGGCCGTACGACGGCGGCGCCAAACTCACCACCGAGGCGGAGGCCGAGCAGCACAAGGTGGTCACCGAGGCCGTGCACCGCGAGGGCGGCCGGATCGCGCTGCAGATCCTGCACTTCGGCCGGTACGCCTATCACCAGGAGCTCGTCGCGCCGAGCCCGCTGCAGGCGCCGATCAGCCCGTTCGTGCCGCGCGAGATGACCGATGCCGACGTCGAGCGCACCATCGACGACTACGCCCGCGCCGCCCGCCTCGCCCGGCAGGCCGGCTACGACGGCGTGGAGATCATGGGCTCCGAGGGCTACCTCATCAACGAGTTCATCGCCGCGCAGACCAACCAGCGCACCGACCGCTGGGGCGGCTCCTACGAGAACCGGATGCGCTTCCCGGTCGAGATCGTGAAGCGGGTGCGCGAGGCCGTCGGCGAGGACTTCATCGTCATCTACCGCCTCTCCATGCTGGACCTGGTGCCCGGCGGCTCCTCCCTGGACGAGGTGATCACCCTCGGCAAGGCGGTCGAGGCCGCCGGGGCGACGATCATCAACACGGGCATCGGCTGGCACGAGGCCCGCATCCCGACCATCGCCACCTCCGTGCCGCGCGGCGCCTACACCTGGGTCACCAAGAAGCTCATGGGCGAGGTGTCCGTGCCCCTGGTGACCACCAACCGCATCAACACCCCCGAGGTCGCCGAGGAGCTGCTGGCCGACGGCTACGCGGACATGGTGTCCATGGCCCGTCCGATGCTCGCCGACCCCGACTTCGTCGCCAAGGCCGCCGCCGGGACACCGGAGGCCATCAACACCTGCATCGGCTGCAACCAGGCCTGTCTCGACCACACCTTCAGCGGCAGGATCACCTCCTGCCTGGTCAACCCGCGCGCCTGCCACGAGACCGAGCTGGTGCTGGCCCCGACCCGGCTGAAGAAGCGCGTCGCCGTCGTCGGCGCGGGACCGGCCGGGCTCGCCTGTGCGGTGAGCGCCGCCGAACGCGGCCACGACGTCACGCTCTTCGACGCCGCGAGCGAGATCGGCGGCCAGCTCAACGTCGCCCGCAAGGTCCCCGGCAAGCAGGAGTTCGACGAGACGCTGCGCTACTTCCGCCACCAGCTGGACGCCCACGGGGTCGACGTACGCCTCGACACCTGGGTCACCGCCGAGACCGTGGCCGGCTACGACGAGGTCGTCGTCGCCACCGGCGTCACCCCGCGCACCCCTGACATCCCCGGCGTCGACCACCCCCGCGTCGTCGGCTACCTCGACGTGCTCCAGGGCGGCGCGCCCGTCGGCGACCGCGTCGCGATCCTCGGGGCGGGCGGCATCGGCTTCGACGTCGCCGAGTACCTCACCGACGGCGGCGACAAGGCGAGCGAGGACCCGGAGACCTACTTCCGGAACTGGGGCGTCGACATGGAGTACCAGGCGCCGGGCGGCCTCGCGGCCCCCCGGCGGGCGGCGCCGCCGCGCCAGGTCCACCTGCTCCAGCGCAAGACCACCAAGGTCGGCGCCGGCCTCGGCAAGACCACCGGCTGGATCCACCGCACCGAGCTGAAGCACCGCGGCGTGACCATGGTGCCGGGCGTGCGCTACGACCGGATCGACGACGCCGGCCTGCACATCACCGTCGGGGACGAGAGCACGGTCCTGGACGTCGACACGGTGGTGCTCTGCACCGGCCAGGAGCCGCGTCGCGACCTGTACGAGGAGCTGGCCGCCGCCGGGTGCAGCGTCCATCTGATCGGCGGCGCGGACCTCGCGGCCGAGCTGGACGCCAAGCGGGCCATCAAGCAGGGCACGGAGCTGGCGGCGGCCCTGTAGGGCGCCCCACGCACGTCCCTAGGATGATCCCATGTCACTCCCGCACGCGATCCTGACCGCCCTGCTGGAAAAGCCGTCGTCGGGACTGGAACTGACCCGCCGGTTCGACAAGTCGATCGGCTACTTCTGGTCCGCGACGCACCAGCAGATCTATCGCGAGCTGGGAAAGCTGGAGGCCGAGGGATTCATCCGTACCCTGCCGGCCGAGCAGCCGGCCCGCGGGCAGAAGAAGAGCTACGAGGTCCTGCCCGCGGGCCGCGCCGAACTGGCCCGCTGGACCGCCGCCGCCCAGGACCCCAAGCCCCAGCGGGACGTGCTCCTGCTGCGGCTGCGGGCCGCGGCGGTGGTCGGCACGGCCGGTCTGGAGGCGGACCTGCGCCGCCATCTGGAGCTGCACCGGCGGCAGTTGGCCGAATACCGGGCGATCGAGGAGCGCGACTTCCCGCCGGACCGCGACGCCCCCGAGGACCGGCTGCGCCACCTCGTGCTGCGGGCCGGCATCGACCTGGAGACCTTCTGGACCCAGTGGCTCACCCACGCCCTGGCCGAGTTCGCCGAACTGCCCGGCGACTGAGTACCGCTCAGAGCCGGTACGGCCGCGAACGCCGGCGCAGATACCAGCCCGCGGCGATCACTCCGGAGCCGACCAGGGCCGCGCCGACGCCCAGCGTCAGCGGGCCGTAGTCCCGGGTGGCGCCGCCCGCGCCGCCCATCACACCCCGCGAGGGCGCCGGCGTGCGCGTCGACGAGATGGTCGGCGCCGAGGGCGCCGAGACGATCACCGACTGGGTGCCCGCCGTGGTGCCGCTGGAGCAGACCACGACCACGGTGTACGTCCCCGGGCTCACCCCCGACCAGGCCGCGGACTGGCTGATGGTCGTGCCCGACAGCGCCACCTGCCGGCCCTGGGCGAAGTTCGCCTGCCGGCTGTCGAGCAGGGCCGCGGTGCCCCAGCTGCCGTTGATCTGGGTACAGGCGCTGGTGACCACCGAGACGGTGGACCCGGTGGTGCTGACGGAGATGCCCGAGACCGCGGCGGACGGGCCGGCCAGAGCGGTCGGGAGCGCCGCGGCGGCCGCCAGGAACAGACCGGAGCGGACGAGGAGTCGCGAGGTGTGCATGGGCTGGCCTCCGGCGGCACGGTTGGCGGTACGTCCCATGCGCCGCCTGGGGTCGGGAAACGTCCGTGCTGCCTGGGCAGCAGCCAACGCGGCCTCGGGTCCGCCCGCACCCGGGAGACACCCGGCCAGGTGACGGTTTCCTCCGTCCGGCGCAAGGCGACACGCCGCGAAGAGGCGTCCGTCAGCCGCCCGTGGTCACCCTCCGCTGCGCCGACCAGCCGCCCCAGGTGCCGTCGGGCAGCCGCGCCCGCAGCCGCACCCGGTGCTCCTCGCCCGCGCTGCGGCCGACGTAGAAGCTGTAGCTCGCCCTTCCGCGCGGCGGCGTGCCGCCCCACACCAGCGAGGTGGCCGAGGCGCCGTCGAGCCGGATCTGGTACTCGGTGATCACCCCGTCCATGCGCGGCGGGTCCCAGGTCAGGTCGAGGTAGTACGCGCCACCGGCCCGGTGGGTCGTCATGGTGAAGCCGGTGGGCGCGGTGTTCCGGCCGTCGTCGGTGCCCGGGGTGGTGAGGCGGACCGGCGCGCCGGTGGGGGAGAGGTTGTCGGCGGCGTCGCGGGCCCGCACCGTGAACACATAGCGGGTGCCGGGGCGCAGTCCGGTCACCACGGCCGCGGTCTGGTTCCCGCCGACGCTGTGGATCTTCGTCCCGCCCTGGTACACGTCGTACGACACCACGCCCCGGTCGTCCCGGGAGGCGCCCCAGGACAGCTGGACCGCGCGGCTGGAGACGATGCGCCCGGCGGGTCCCGACGGCCGGGTCGGTGCCGAGCGGTCCGCCGCCGCCCTGGCCGGTGTGCGGGCCCGTGCCGCACGGCTCGGCGGGCCCAGCCGGCCCGCGGTGTCCCGGGCCCGCACGGTGAAGGCATACACGGTGGACGGCCTGAGCCTGGTGACGTCCACCATGTGCTGCGAACCCGGCACTTCGGCCACCTTTGTGGCGCCGCGACATACCTCGTAGGAACGGATGCCGGGCCCGCCTGCCACCGCGTTCCACATGACGTGCACGCTCGTGGCGCTGCCCGCCTGCGCGGTGACCCCGGTCGGAGGACCCGGCGCCCGGCCCTCGTCGTCGGCGGTCCGGGTCCAGCCACAGGCCGCCACCAGCAGCAGGACCCCGCAGACCGGGACGAGCGGCCAGGGAACGCGTCGCACGTCTCTGCCTCCCCGGGGCGGCGCCGGCATCACGTAAAGGTCCGGACCAATATGGCGCGATGGGTGCGGGGTGGCAAGAGGGCCGCAGTGGTGGCCGCCGTGGGCGTTTCGTATGCTGAGCCTCTCTACGGCTGAACTGACCGCGAGGGCAGGGAAGTTCACGCCTGCGGCGCGGGCACGCTGTCGTCGCCGAACCCGTGCCGGCGCGGGTGGCCGGGGGATCAGGACCGGCTCCGGTCGCGATCCCCGGCCCCTGTTGTCGCTGTGCATTAGCCCTTTTGGTGGAGTTGTCCCTCACGGGGTGTCATAAGCGTGCTCCATCCGGCCGATTCGGAGTGGCCTGGACAGCCGGGGCCGTGTACGCGCACCACAGTGTGCTGGATGTCCGCCCGTCCCTGTCGAGAGGGTCCCTGATCGTGCGTGTCCCGTCCTTGACGCTGGCCGTCGCCGGCGCCACCCTGCTCGCCCCGGCCGCGCTGCCCGTTCCGGCGGTCGCCCTGCCACCCGGGGAACGGTCCGTGGCCCGCGGCGGGGGCGCCGTCGCCGCCACCGACCTGCTGGCCCGGCTCGGGGAGTGCCACCAGATCTCCCGGGGCCGGTACCGCACCGACACCGACAGCCCCGCGAGCGTCCCCGTCTGCGGCACCCGGGACGCCGTCTACTGGAAGGCCGACCTGGACATCGACTGCGATGGACAGTCCACCGCCCGCTGCAACAGCCGGACCGACCCGCAGTTCGCCGACGCGACCGCCTACGAGCAGTCCGACGGCCGCCATCTGAACGCCGAGACCCTGCCCTACATCGTCGTGCCGGCCCCCAGCCGTATCTGGAACCCCCGCAAGGACGGCGTACGGGGCGGCGCCATCGCCGCCGTCGTCTACCGGGACCGGGTGCAGTACGCCGTGGTCGGCGACACCGGTCCGCGCGACCTCATCGGCGAGGCCTCCTACGCCACCGCCCGGCGCCTCGGCATCCGGGCCGACCCGCGCGGTGGCGGGGCGCCCTCCGGTGTCACCTACATCATCTTCAAGAACTCGCGCGTGGACCGCATGGAGGACGACACGGCGGCGGCGGCCGCGGGAGCGCGGCTGGCCAGACTGTTCGTCGCGGACAGGTGACCAGCGCGCGCCCCTGGCACGGTCACACCTTGCGGTAGCCGTACGCCTCCTTCGCCGCGGCCTCGACCGCGTCCAGGTCGGCACCGGCGGCGGCGGTGACCACGGCGGCCACCGCGCCCTCGACGAAGGGTGCGTCCACCAGCCGTGAGCCGTCCGGCAGTTCGTCGCCCTCGGCGATCAGCGCCTTCACCGTGAGCACGGCACTGCCGAGATCGGTGAGCAGCGCGACCCCGGCGCCCCGGTCGACCGAGGCCGCCGCCGCGGAGATCAGCTCGGCGCTGGTGCCGAGCCCGCCGCCCTCGGTGCCGCCCGCCGTGGCCACGGGCACCGCCGTGGCCCCGCCCGCCAGCCCCTTCGCCAGCTCGGCGACCGAGGCGGCCACCTCCGCGCTGTGCGAGACCAGCACGATCCCGACCAGCCTCTCGTCACTCACCGTCAGCCCTCCGCCGCTTCTTCCAGCGCGGCGATCAGCAGCGCCGACGAGGTCGCGCCCGGATCCTGGTGGCCGATGCTGCGCTCGCCGAGATAACTCGCCCGGCCCTTGCGGGCCTGCAGCGGCGTGGTGGCCACCGCGCCCTCCTCGGCGGCGGCCCGAGCGGCGGCGAAGCCGGCTCCGAGTGCGTCCACGGCCGGCGCCAGGGCGTCGATCATGGTCTTGTCGCCGGGGGCCGCCCCGCCGAGCGCCATCACCCCGTCCACACCCGCGCGCAGTGCCTCGGCCAGCTGGTCCGTGCTGACCTCGGCGGCATCGCCGAGCGCCTTGCCGGTGCGGCGCAGCAGAGTGCCGTACAGCGGTCCGGACGCACCGCCGACCGTCGAGATGAGCTGCCGCCCGGCGAGGGTCAGTACGCCACCGGGGGTGTCCGGCGCCTCCTTCTCCAGGGCGGTCCGCACGGCCGTGAAGCCGCGCTGCAGATTGCTGCCGTGATCGGCGTCCCCGATGGCCGAGTCGAGGGCGGTGAGCCGCCCCGCCTCACGGTCGACGGACGCGGCGGTCGCCGCCATCCAACGGCGGAAGAAGTCGGCGTCGAGCACTGGATCTCCTTGCGTGGTAGGGATGATGACCGGCGTGCCACGGGTGAGGGTCGCCTCGTCCGCCGTATCACATCCCCCAGCGCAGCGCCGGGGTCTTCACCGGCGCGTCCCACAGCCGTAGCAGCTCCTCGTCGGCCTGACAGAGCGTCACCGAGGCACCCGCCATGTCCAGGGACGTGACGTAGTTGCCGACGAGCGTGCGGGCGACGGCGACGCCGCGCTCGCGCAGCACCCGCTGCACCTCGGCGTTGAAACCGAACAGTTCCAGCAGCGGGGTGGCGCCCATGCCGTTGACCAGCACCAGCACGGGGTTGCGCGGGGGCATGTCCTCCAGGATCGCGTTCACCGCGAAGTCGGCGATCTCCCCGGAGGTCATCATCGGCCGCCGCTCCCGGCCCGGCTCACCGTGGATGCCGATGCCCAACTCCAGTTCACCATCGGGTAGTTCGAAGGTGGGGCTGCCCTTCGCCGGGGTGGTGCAGGCGCTGAGGGCCACGCCGAAACTGCGAGCGTTCTCGTTCACCTGGCGGCCGACGGCCTCGACGCGTTCCAGCGGCTGACCCTCGGCCGCGGCGGCGCCCGCGATCTTCTCCACGAACAGGGTCGCACCGGTGCCGCGCCGGCCGGCGGTGTACAGGCTGTCGGTGACGGCCACGTCGTCGTTGACGAGCACCTTGGCGACCTGGATGCCCTCGTCCTCGGCGAGTTCGGCCGCCATGTCGAAGTTCAGCACGTCACCGGTGTAGTTCTTCACGATGAACAGCACCCCGGCGCCACTGTCCACGGCGGCCGCGGCGCGCGCCATCTGGTCCGGCACCGGCGAGGTGAACACCTCTCCGGGACAGGCCGCGGAGAGCATGCCCGGTCCGACGAACCCGCCGTGCAGGGGCTCGTGCCCCGACCCGCCGCCGGACACCAGTGCGACCTGCCCGGCCACCGGGGCGTCCCGGCGGACGATCACCCGGTTCTCCACGTCCACGGTCAGGTCCGGATACGCGGCCGCCATCCCGCGCAGCGCGTCCGCCACGACGGTCTCCGGCACGTTGATCAGCATCCTCATCTGTATCTCCTCGTTCGCGTAGCGCCGGCGCTCCGGGATCTGCGTCTTAGCAGGTCACCGGCACGGAGGGGCGGTTCTTGATCTTGGCGGTCCGTTGCGGTCGGAGGCGGTTCGCGGCAGGGCTTCTGCCGACTCAGTGCTGACGTCGGTGACGGGACGTCAGGTGCTGACGGCCGCCCGGTGGAGGCGGCCGCCCGTCCCGTCTACTGGAAGTATCGACCTTGCATCAGCGAAGGTCACCTGCGACCGCGCGACTGTACGGTCTGTAGCGTCCGGTGACACCGTGCTCCCCGGATCCGCTGCTGTCCCAGGCGTCTGTCAGGTGCATGGGTAGCCGCACGTCAGCCGCACGTCAGCGTCGGCGTCGCCCAGTCGCCGTGGTCGTTGCCGTTGCCGTCACCGGCATCGCCGACCTTGAGGTCGACCACCTGGACGCCGCTGACGTCGACGTCGATCGGCACCGCGGCCTGCTTACCGCGGATCGTCGGCGTGGTCACCAAGGTCCTGCCGTCGGCGATCACGGAGAAGGTCACCGTTCCCGCACCGGCTGTCTCGTCGTCCACACCGACGTCCGCCGCCAACCGAGAGCACTTTCCGGCGAGGTACAGCTCGACGTCGCTGACCGAGTTGGTGCCCAGGCCCTTGGCGTGACCGACACCGGCGATACGGATGGGACGGCCGTCCCCGGCCGCCTGCTCGCCGACGCTGGTGTCGCGCTCCACCGGCCCCCACCCGTTGGTGGACGACAGGAACGGCAGGTCGCTCACCGCGCTCCTCCCGGCCGGCGGGGCCGGCGGGATCCCGCCGACGATGCGCTCGTCACCGCCGGCAGCCTGCCGCCCGTTCTGCAGGTAGTGCACGGTGGTGGTGAGTGCCGAGGCGGAGGGCAGCATCCCGGCCGGCGGCTGGACCTTCCAGGTGAAGGTGGCCGATGCGCCGGGTTGCAGGCGCTTGACCGACGTGGGGCTCGTGGCCGTCACGTTCCAGCCGTCGGGCGCGGAGAGCGAGGCCGTCAGCCGGGAGGCGGACGGTTGGTCCTTCGGCACCCGCACCGTCGCCTCGGCGGTGAAGGCCTGTGCCGACTGAGCGGTGTCGGGCACGTCCAGGGTGACATCCGTTCCCGGACGCTTCGGCATCGCGTACTTCCTGTGGTCGTAGCGGGGGCTGTCGTTCTGCGCGACGCGCAGGGACGAGGCGTAGCTGCCGTAGTCGGTGAGCGCGACCTTGCCCAGCCCGCCGGTGCTGCCGTCCAGGTTCCACACGGCGATGGCGATGCTGTTGTGGCCGTTCGGATTCAGGATGCCGTCGGGGACCGGGAAGGTGTGCTGCGGGCCGAGGTAGTTGACGTAGTTGCCGACCTGCCAGCCGTTCACGAAGATCGTGGCACGGTACTTGCGTGACGGGTCGTCGGTGAACGTCAGCCCGAGCGAGGTGTCCTGGCCGTGCGGCAGGTCCAGGTTGACGTCCGTGCGGTACCAGGAGACCCCGGGACGGGTGTCGGTCGTCGGCAGGGACACCCGGCTCCAGCCGCCGTCCGGGTAGCCCGGCAGGGACCAGCCGGCCCGCTCGCCGTACAGACCGCCCGTCGAGAGCGGACCGCGCACCGGGTCCTGGAGGTCCTCGCCGCCCCGTACGCCCTGCAGCCGCCAGGTGACGGCCGTCAGCGGTGCCCCGACGAGGGAGGCGCTGGTCAGGCCACGCGCGGTCTTGTTGCCGTTGGTCGAGTTGTAGTCCTCCTCGTGCCCCATGTTCACGGTGAGCACGGAGATGACGTTGTCACCCTTCGCCTTCACCGAACCGGCCGGGAAGGTGAAGTCGGCGCTGCCCGTGGTGGAACTGCCCAGGAAGGTGCCGCCCAGCCAGGCGGAGAACGCCTGCGCGTTCCCGCCGGAGTCCGAGACCAGGTGGATGCCGGTCTCCTTGCCGGTGGCCCGGAAGCGGCCGCGGTACCACGTGGTGCCGGTGTGGAACCCGTAGTCGTCCGCGTAGAGCACCGGCAGCGAGTCGACGCCGGAGATGCTGTTGGTGGACGTCCTGTCCGCCACCTGCCAGCTGGAGTCGTCGAAACCGGGGGCCGCTTCGGGTGACTCCTCGGCGTGCTTCCAGCCGGTCAGCGTCGGCAGGTGGACCGGGGCAGCCACCGGGATCGTCCCGGTGAGGCTTCCTGCGTCGGCGGTCCGGGTGTCCAATGCCCTGCCGTTCCAGGTGACGTGGTCGGCGGAGGTGAACACCTCGATGTTCTTGTCATCGGCGTTGTCGCCGGTCAGAGCCACAGTGTGGCCGCCGTCCGAGCTGGTCGCCGTGCGCAGCAGGTGGGTGCCGCGCACGAGCACCGGGCCGGTCGCCGTGTCCTGGCGCCAGAAGGTCCCGGCCGTCGCCCTGTCGCCGACGAGCAGCTGCAGCGGGCGCTTCCCGCCACCGCTGATGTCGATGCGGATCAAGCCCTTGTGCGTGTAGTTCAGGCGCAGGTCACCGGTGGCCGCGTCCCACGTGGTCGTGGCCGGCCCGCCGCTGGTGGTCACGGTCGGCTCGGAGGCGTAGCGCAGCACGGTCTCGCCGTCGCTGCCCGGGTCGCCGTAGAGCACGGCGACGTCCCGGTTGCCGATGTCCGCGTGGGTCATGATCTCCGACGTCGAGTACTGCAGCTGCGCGTCCCCGAGCCGGTAGTTCGCCACGATCACGTGCGAGTCGCGTCCGTCGAGGGTGATCGCGGTCCCCGGCTGCTGCGGCACGACCGGGTAGGTCGGCGTCGCGGTGGCGGCCGTCGGCACGTCGATGGCGTCGACGGACACGTAGTTGTCGGACGACCCCGAGCTGTGCTTCCCGGCTACGACGATCTTCAAGGTGTGCGCGCCGGCCGTCAGCCCGGTCTTCTGGAAGATCACCGCCTGGTTCTCGCCGCCCGAGTCGTCGACCGTCGCCACCTTGGTGCCGTCCAGATAGACGTCGGCGTAGCCGTGGTTGTCGGTCTTCGAGCCGATCCAGCGGATCGCGGTGCCGTCGAAGGGCACGGTGACCGAGTCACCGGCCTTGTTCGAGAACGACTCGGTGTGCTTGTAGTCGCCGCTCGTGTAGCTCTGGTCGGCCACGTGGGACCACGAACCGGCGTACTGCAGCGCGGAATCGGGGTCGTCCCAGGTGTAGGTGGTGTCCGCGGACGGCTGGGCGTTGAAGTCCAGCGAGATGTGGGTCCTGTCGACCGCCGTGGACGTGGAGTTGCCGTGCCGCAGGACGTGGAACTGCGTTTTCGTGTCGGGGTTCATCCGGGCGGTGTCGACCACCGCGGAGTCGTCCGGCGGTGTGGCCCTGATCGCCTCGGTCTTGGTCAGCGGGGCGACCGACTGCGTGAAGTACCCGATGAGCTTGTCCTCGTAGTACTTCGGATCCAGCTGGCGGTTCTCGCGGATCGCGGCCCCGTAGTCGTAGGACGTGTAGTTCTCCGGCATGCCCAGCCAGCCCCAGTTGGTGCCGCCGTAGGTCATGTAGAAGCTCTGCGCGGTGGCGCCGACGGCTATGTTCTGTTTGTAGAACACGTCGACGAACCGGTCGTTGATCAGCTGGGCGCACTTGTCGTAGCCCGGCCCGCCCCAGGGGTCGAAGGCGCCGCCCTGGAACTCCGGTGTGTACAGCGGCCTGCCGTCCGGGTGGTCGTAGCCGATGTCGGGTACGCCGTTCCACTTGGACGGGTTCGAGCAGTTGAAGCCCTGCGGATAGGAGTCCGGTCCGTCGATGTCCAGGGCGCCGGTACCGGAGTTGAAGGTGCCGTTGTTGTTGCCGGTCAGCGGTATCGTGATGCCGTCGGCGCGGGCCTTGTCCTCCAGGTGCTTCATGTAGGAGCGGCCGGCGGCCGAGCCGTTGTAGTACTCGTTCTCGACCTGGTAGGCGATGACCGACCCGGTGCCGTTGGTCAGTTGGTGGCGGGCGATGACCTGGTCGATCCGGGTCAGCCATTCGTCCGCGTACTTCAGGAACTGCGGATCGTCACTGCGGTTGTGCCCGGCCTTGGTGGTCGACCAGCCGGGCAGGCCGCCGCTGTCGACCTCCGCGTTGATGTACGGCGCCGGGCGCGCGATCACGTAGAGCCCGGCTTCCTGCGCCATGTCGAGCAGTCTGTCGACGTCACGCGCCCCGCTGAAGTCGTACACACCCGGCTTCGGCGAGTGGTATCCCCAGTCGAAGTACAACGACGTGGCGTTGAATCCGGCGGCCTTCATCTTCTGGAAGATGTCGCGCCACAGATCCGGACTCGGGAGCCGGAAGTAGTGGAACTCGCCGGACCACAGGTAGGTGCGCCTCCCGTCGACGAGGAACGAGTAGCCGTCGAAACTCACCGTGTGCGCCCCCGGACTGGCGGCGGACACGGCGGCGGGTGCCTGTGCGCCGCCGTCCTGCGCCGCGGCGGGCGCGGTCATGCCGGCGGCCAGGGCGATGGTCGCGGCCGTCGCGAGGACCGCCCTCCACCGTCCACGGCGACCGGGTCTCGCAGTTTCTGAACCGATCCGATTACTCCGCACTGCGGCCTCCATACCGCCTGAGCAATCAACATCCAACAGACTCAGGCAAAGTCGAACAGTAAGGGGGCGCAAGGTGCAACACAATGGGGCGGGAGGACACGGTCGAGACGGGGAGAGCGCGGTGTGCGTCGTGACGACAGGGCTGCCGTTGGACGGTCCATGAGCGACCTCCGTCACACAGCTATTGATCTAGGGTCCGTCTTCAAAGGGATCTTGCCCAGAGCAGGGATGAGGCCAGGCAGACCGCTGCTTCATAGCTGGTGGCGGTCTTACGTCCCGGACAGTGGCCGGCAGATCGAGACGCAAGACAAGTTAGTCAGTCGTATCGCGGGTCAGGCCACCGCCGAGACGGCACCGCCATCCTCACAGTCGTACCGGGTAGCAATGCCACGGAAGCCTTTGAGCAGGTTGAAGCACCGCTCGACGGTATTGCGGCGCCGATAAATCTCTTGGTCGAAGCCCGGCGGGCGACCGCCGACACTGCCACGGCGCCGACGGTGGCCTTTCTGATCGGAGCGCTCGGGGATGGTGTGGGCGATCCCGCGCCGGCGCAGGTAGGCGCGGAAGTCGCGGGAGCTGTAGGCCCTGTCCGCGATCAGGTGATCGGGGCGGCAGCGTGGGCGGCCATGTCCGATTCGAGGTACGCGGATGCGTTCCAGCAAAGGACGAGCGCACGGGCTGTCGTTGCGCTGACCGGGGCTGAGCAGCACGGCCAGGGGGCGACCACGGCCGTCGCAGGCCAGATGGATCCTGGTGGTCAGTCCTCCGCGGGACCGACCGAGGGCGTGGTCGTCCTGTTCTTCCTGCCGTGGGTGAGCGGCAGTTCGGCCCGTGGCAGCGGCGTGCTGGTGAGCGCGGACAATGGTGGAATCGATCTGTACCAGCCAGTCGATGTTCCCGGCCTTGTCCGCCCGGGCCTGGAGTTGTTGTAGGACGCGGGCGAACACGCCTCGCAGGGGAAGCGTGTGTAGACCGTCTTCCACGGACCGAAGCGTTCGGGCAGATCCCGCCAGGTAATCCCGGTACGGATCTTGAACGCCATGCCGTTGAGGATCTGCCGGTCGTCTACTCGGGGGCGGCCGGTTCCGGCCCGGGGTATCAGCGGAGTGAGTAATTCCCACTCCTGGTCGGTGAGTTCATGCCGATGCACGGCCCATGATCCAATGGGGGCGACCCAGGCAACCCGCGAACGCTAGGTCTGGGCGCGCGGAGGGGGAGATCGCCATGGATGTTATTGCGGGGGCTGTGGGCTCGCAGATTCTCAGTGCAGGGGTGGCCGCCGTGCTTACCGGGATCGGCACCCTGGTCCGCTGGTTCGTGGTCCAGCGGCTGCCCGCACGTCGCACGTGGCGCTATCTGAACGCAAGCGAGCTCTCCATCGTTCTGGACACCTCCTACATCGACACCGGACGCTACCAGCGACCCGTAGCTGGTCTGGGACAGGTCCGGGCGCTGTCCGTGCTCGTTCCCTCTCTCACCCACGCGTACCGGGACCTCGACTTGGAGAAGGTCCGCCTGTCGGCACACTTGCCGGGCAGCCAGATGGAGCGCGACCTGCTCATCTTGGGCGGACCGAAGAACAACGAGGCAGCCCGCCAAA
The DNA here is from genome assembly GCF_055572255.1 of Streptomyces sp. NPDC030799. Classification (NCBI taxonomy): domain Bacteria; kingdom Bacillati; phylum Actinomycetota; class Actinomycetes; order Kitasatosporales; family Streptomycetaceae; genus Streptomyces; species Streptomyces sp. NPDC030799. The sequence goes on from NZ_JBVIDS010000002.1 coordinate 620,687, forward strand.
TCCTGGAGGCCATGACGGAGGCGTTGCCGTTCCGGCTGGGCGGAGGAGCGATCACCTGGGAGGGGACGGCCTACACAGGAGACGCCGCAGACGGGGAAGTTGTACGTGATTGCGGCTATATCGTCCGAGCTGCGAACCCTCTCAACCCGAGCAAGCGCGTCGTGCTCATCGGCGGCTGGTCAACCTATGGCACCGTGGCCGCAGCCCGCTGGCTGGCCGAGAACGGCGCCAGCCGTTCCCTTACCGCCGATGTCGCCGTGCTTGTGGAAGCCTCGGTTCTTCGAGATGGCCACGTGTCCACACCTCGCGTCCTGCGCCAGGCGAGCCTCAGCAGGTGAACCACACCACTGTTTGAAGACGGGCCCTAGAGCCGACTCCAGCTTCTAACGTCGAGCTGTTGGCCAACGGGCGATCGGAACAGGGGAGAAGAATGAGCGTTTGGTTTGTCACCGGTGCATCACGTGGGCTCGGCGCGGAGATCACCCGTGAGGCGCTGGACCGGGGGCATGGCGTGATCGCCACGGCGAGGGACGTGTCGGCGGTGCTTCAGGCGTACCCGCAAAAGCCGGACGGATTGCTGGCGGTGAGCGCGGACGTGACCGAACCGGGGCAGTTGACTGCTGCGGTGGAGGCCGGGCTGAAGCAGTTCGGCCGGATCGACATCGTGGTCGTTCGCCACCGCGCCGGCCGTGGGCCTGTACGGCGCGAGGCACTGGCCAAGAACGACGGCCGTCAGCCCGGGGATCCGGTGAAGGCAGCCAAAGCCATCGTCGACGTCACCGAGGTCGCAAAGCCCCCGCTGCGCCTGCAGTTGGGCGCGGACGCGGTCGAGCGCCTCGAGGCGAAGCTGGATCTGGTGCGACGTGAACTCGATGAATGGCGGCACGTCGCGCTCTCCACCGCTGTCTGACTCCGAAAAGCTGGATGCGCCGTTCCCAAGGGCCGGGGCCGGAGGTCACGCAGTCGGTTCACCTGGGCCCCGGCCGGTGGGCGGCGAGGTGTTTGCGTGCCTCGTTGTAGGCGTCCGCGTCGATCTCGCCGGAGGCGAAGCGTCGGTCGAGGATCTCCTCCGGTGTCTCCCTGTGCGTCCACCCATGATCCGGGCCGTCACCGCGACCGGCCGGGTGTCGTGTCAGGCGGACCACGGCCCAGACCGCCAGCCCGATCAGTACGATCCACAGCAGCGGCATGAACGCCATCCAGACCCAGCCGCCGTCCCAGTACATCACCGCAGCTCACCTCCCCAGGAGGCATCCCCACACTTCATTCTCCGTCCGGGCCGGTCGCCGTGCCAGGGCCTGGCCCCGGTCGGCGCCGGTCAGCCGTGGTCGGCGGAGGTCGAGGGGGCGGACTGCGGTGCGGAGGTGAGCGGGAGGCCCGAGCGCGTGGGATACCGCTCGTCGTAGCGGCGCAGCTTCCACAGCGCCACGGCGCCGATCCAGGTCACCAGGAAGGTGACCACGATGACGATGCCGATCGTGTTGAGGTCGACGGCCGCCAGCCACGACCAGGGCGCGCGGTCGGCCGCGCCGAGCCGCTCCGCCAGCAAGGAGACCAGCTCGACCGTGCCGACGACGAACGCCACGAAGACCGACAGGCCGGTCATGGTGAGGTTGTAGTAGATCTTGCGCACCGGGTTCGAGAACGACCACTCGTACGCCTTCGCCATGAAGACGCCGTCGGTGGTGTCCATCAGGCTCATGCCGGCGGCGAAGATCAGCGGCAGCGCGATGATGGCAAGGGGTGGCAGCGTGCCGTCCGCGGCCGAGCCCGCCGCGAGGCCGAGCGCGCCGACCTGGGTGGCGGTGTCGAAACCCAGGCCGAAGAGGAGGCCCACGAAGTAGAGCTGCCAGCCGTGCTCGATGAACTTGTTGTAGCGGCCCTTGAAGACCCGGTTCATCAGGCCGCGGTCGGACAGCAGCTGCTCCAGTTCCGCGGGCCGGTGACGGCCCTGCTTCGCCTCCCGCCAGGTGCGGAAGATGCCGCGCAGCACGGCCAGGTTCATGGCGGCGATGGCGTAGAGGAACACACCGGAGACCAGCGTGCCGATCACCCCGCCGATCTCGGCGAAGCCGGCCTGGAAGCGGTTCGCCGCCTGCGCTGCGAAGGCGATGCCCAGGGACAGGCCGAACACGACCGACGAGTGGCCGAGCGAGAACGCCAGCCCCAGTCCGAGCGGACGCTTGCCCTTCTGCAGCAGGTAGCGAGTGGTGTCGTCGATCGCCGAGATGTGGTCGGCGTCGAACGCGTGGCGCATGCCGAGGGTGTACGCGAGTCCGGCCGCCCCGGCGTACAGGAGCGTGCCCCGGCTGTCGGCGAGGTCGTGGTACCGGGCGTTGTAGTAGACGAAGAGGCCGAAGCCCGCCATGTGCAGTGCGGCCACGAAGCCGTACATCGCCACCAGGCGGCGTATCTCGCCCCGGTCGAACCGTCGGTTCGGCCGGACGGATGTGGCGGTGGTGCTCATGGGCAGCTCTCTCGGGACGATGTCGATGGCCATGCCTTACTGCGCTGATGGTTCAGATGCGAATCATATGCAGCAAGGAGGGTGCTTTCACGATGCCGGCGCGATCGGCAGTTCCAGGAGAACCTCCCAGCCGCCGTCGGCGGTGGGTCCGAACGTGACGGTGCCGCCCAGGAGGGCGGCGCGCTGCCGCAGGGCAACCAGGCCGTAGTGCGCACTGGGCAGGGGCAGGGCGGGCCGGGTCGGCGCGGTGTTGCCGACCGTGACAGCAACGGCGTCGCCCTTGCGGCAGGCGCGTACGGTGGCGGTGGCGCCGGGTGCATGTTTGCGCACGTTGGTCAGCGCTTCCTGGACGGTGCGGTAGACGGCGCGCTGCAGAGCCGGCGGAAGGTCGGCGGGCAGATCCGTCGTCAGGTCGGTGTCGATACCGCTGGCGTCGATCAGTCGCCGCAGGTCGGCCAGGGAGGGCTGCGGAGTCAGTTCCGTGGGGCGGGTGTGGGAGCCACGCAGGACGTTGACCATGTGCCGCAGTTCGTCGAGCGTCTGCACGCTCAGCCGCCGGATCGTGGCTGCGGCTTCCCTCGCTCCGGTGTCCCGCGTGCCGACCTGGAGCGCACCCGCCCGCACCGCGATCAGGCTCACCTGGTGGGCGACCACGTCATGCATCTCGCGTGCCAGCTGCGCGCGCTCCTCGGCCAGGAGGGCCTGCGCGCTCAGCCGCCGTTCATGGTCGCGGGCCCGTGAGATCTCGGCCAGCCGCAGCGACAGATCACACCGAGCCTGAACCAGCTGGCCGAGGAAGACGGGCGCCGCAGCCGTCGCCGCGGTGTATCCCAGAGTGATCAACGACGAGGCGGTCCACAGATCCAGATGCGGCGGCGGCGACCAGGAGGTCATGTCGCAGAGCGTGTAGGCCATGGCGCACGCAGCCAGCAGCACCCGGCTCCGGGTGCGCGTCGCCAGGGTGTACAGCGCCGCCAGGGCGGCGAAGGTCGCGTCCGACAGCAGGACGGCGGGCAAGGTGAGCAGGAAGGTCGTCAGCGGCCGGCGCCGGCGCAGCAGAAGCAGGCAGGCGGCGGCGAGGGCCAGGCCCATGCGCACCGGCTCGTCCACGCCGACATGCACCCAGACGTCCAGCAGTGCGGCACCGACGAAGCCGGCATCACGCAGTGCGCCGGCCAGACGGCGGGGCATCATCCCGGCTCCAGGTCTCGGGACGGTCTGAGGAGTCCGGCGCGTTCGGCGACCAGGGCCGCCTGGACGCGGCTGCCGACCTCCAGCTTGGTGAGGATGGCGCTCACGTGGTCCTTCACGGTGCCGGTGCCCAGGTGCATCCGGGCGGCGATGTCCGCATTGGACAGCCCCTCCGCGATCAGCACGAGCACGGCGCGTTCGCGCTCGGTCAGCCGGTCCAGGCTGCGGGTGGCGGTTCCCTGGCCGCCGGCCTCCAGATATCCGTCCACGACGGTCCGCGTGACCTTGGACGACAGGACGGTTCCGCCACCGGCCAGGGCGCGCACGAGGAACGGCAACTGCTCCGGGTCGGTGTCCTTCAGCAGGAAGCCCGCCGCCCCGCAGCGCAGGGCCGTGGCCACGTACTCGTCCATGTCGAACGTCGTGAGCATGGCCACCACCGGAGGCTGCGGCAGCCGGCGCAGATCGGCCAGGACGGACAGTCCGTCCACGTCCGGCATGCGGATGTCCAGCAGTACGACGTCCGGGCGCGTCTCCCGCGCCGCCCGTACCGCCTCCCCGCCGGGGACCGCCGCCACGACCTGGAGATCGTCCGCGGCATCCAGGATGCACCGGAACCCCGTACGGATCAGGGCCTCGTCGTCGACCACCAGTACCCGGATCACGCACGCTCCCACTCGCCGTCGGATCACCGTCCGTCGTACCACGCCGAGCAGCGCCGCGCTCCCCGAGACGGACGACCGGCCAGGTGGCGGGGCCGGGACCGGCCGGTCGGCGGGGATGCTCCGGCCTGCTGCCGGATGGTTACGGCAACCGGGTTCGCCAACCCTGGAGAACGTGGAACGCAACGAGCCGACCGAGGTGGTGCCGGCGGCGGTCGAGACCGCTCGCTGCCGCCGCCCGCAGGCCGGCACGACGGTCCAGCGGCATCGACCTGGCGGTGTCGTACCCGGCGGCGTCACGCCGGGCCCCATGAGGAGGGCAGCCGCATGACGATCAGCCTGACACTTGTGTGCGCGCACCCCGCAGACGCGACCTGGGGCCACGCTCTGCCCCGTGACTGCGACATCGACGGGGCGAGCACCGTTCTGACGACGCTCGGCCCGGACACGTCGGCCGTGCGGTCGCCCACGAGCCGCTGCGCGCGCATCGCCGCGGCCCTCGCGCTGAGGGCCGCGGCGGAGCCCGCACTGCGCGACCTGGATTACGGCGCATGGCGCGGCCGTACCGCGGCCGACATCGTCGCCGCGGACCCCTACGGATACAGTGCCTGGCTCACCGACCCGGATGCGGCACCGCACGGTGGCGAATCCATCCGCCGGCTCTGCCACCGGACCGCGCTCTGGCTCACCGGCCTGCCTCCCGACACCGGCCACGCCCTGGCCGTCGTCGAACCGGCCGTGTGGCGAGCCCTCCTCGTCCACGCCCTGGCCGCACCCGCACGAGCCTTCTGGCAACTGCGGATATCGCCCCTGCACGACGTCTGCCTCACGCGGCGCGGTGATGTCTGGAGCATCCGGCCGGCCACCATATTCCCCGCACCGAGCAGCGGCCGGCATACGACTCTGCTCGGCACCGGGCCGACGAGGCCCAGGCGCACCGCCGGCCGGCATGCCGCGCGGCTCTGTCGGCACGCATGCCCACCACTGGTGGGACACTCCTGACCAGCCGGCCGAGCACTCCGCGGACGTGAACGGGAGGCTCCCCCGACACTCGTCCTTCACTCGTACGGGGAGGGAACCTGCCGGAGGGTGACCGTCCGCCTACCATCTGTCGCATGCCGCAGGAATCTGCCGGCTGCGCGGGGGTGCGCAAGCCGGCCCTCGTCCTCCTCCTGGGACTGGTGCTGCTGCTCCTGGCCCACGCCGTCGCGTGTGCCGGGCACCTTGCCGACGGCCACGCGCACGACCTCCACGCGCAGGGGGTACCGGTGGCCGCGCCGGCGGCACCCGAGGAGGCCGGAGCGGCCGTACTGCGGTCCGTCCGGGAAGCGGCGGAGGACCTCGGCCCGGGGCACGGAGCCGACGAACATCCCGGACGCGGCAGCGTGTGCTGCGATCCTGCGGACCTGCCCGCCGGGCCACGAGCCACGGCCGGGGCCGTCCTCCTCGCGTTCGCGCTGCTCGCTCTGCTCTTCGTGCGTCAGCGCCCCGTGGACCCGGCGCCGCCGGGTGCCCCGCCAGGGAGAGCGGGTCCAGGGCCTGTGGGCAGCCCCTGCGGCTCCCACCTGCTCCACCTCGTTTGTGTCAGCCGTACGTGACGGTGCCGCCCGGCCGAACGCCGGGCCTTCCGGCACTTCCATCCGTACGGCAGACACGTGGCTCCCGCGGCAGCGGAGCCACGAGAGGACCCCCCACCATGAGCACTGCGCTGCGCAGCGTCACCTCGCACGACGTCACGTCCTTGATCGCGGCACACGACCTCCCCGAACCGCCCGGAGCACCCCGCCGGTCACCGGCCGGCATGGTCGGCAACACCCCTGTCCTGTGGGTCGGCGAGCCCTTCAACCCGGCGGGCCGCGGCTTCTGGGCCAAGCTGGAGGGCGCCAACCCCGGAGGGATCAAGGACCGCGCGGCCCTCCACATGGTCGACGCCGCACGACAGCGGGGCGACCTCCCGCCGGGCGCCCCGATCATCGAGTCCACCAGCGGCACCCTCGGTCTCGGCCTGGCACTGGCCGGCATCACCTACGGCCATCCGGTCACCCTCGTCTCGGATCCCGGCCTGGAGCCCTTGATGGTGCACCAGTTGCGGGCGCTGGGAGCGCACGTGCACGTGGTCACCGAGCCCGCCTGCCCGGGCGGCTGGCAGGAGGCACGCCGCCGGCGCGTGAGCGAGCTGCTCGCCCGCACACCGTCGGCCTGGTGCCCCGACCAGTACAACAACCCCGACAACGTCGCCGCCTACGCCTCACTGGCGCTGGAACTCGTCGTCCAGCTCGGACGGGTCGACGTCCTGGTCGCGGCCGTCGGTACCGGCGGCCACTCGGCCGGCGTCGCGCGCACTCTGCGCGCCTTCAACCCGCAGCTCAAGCTCGTCGGCGTCGACTCGGTGCACTCCACGGTCTTCGGCCAGCCCGCGGGCCCCCGGCTGATGCGCGGCCTGGGCAGCAGCATCCACCCCGGGAACGTCGACCACGCCGCCTTCGACGAGGTGCACTGGGTGGCCCCGCAGGAGGCGGTGTGGGCCTCCCGCCGGCTGGCCCGCGGCCACTGTGCCGGCGGCGGCTGGAGCGTGGGCGCCGTGGCACTGGTGGCCAACTGGCTGGCCCGTACCGAGCCGGAGCGGACCAGGATCGCTGCCGTCTTCCCCGACGGCGTGCACCGCTATTGGGACACGGTCTACAGCGACGACTTCTGCCGCCGGCACGACCTCCTGCACCGCTCCCCGGCAGCCGAACCGGACGAGATCGCCCACCCGGCCGAGGGCGTGGTGGAGCGCTGGACCCGCTGTACGACTGTCGTCGTGCCCGAGGGGGCGGCGCGATGAAGTCCCTCGCCGCTCAGTTCCGTTCGTTCAACGGTTGTCTCCGGTTCCTGATGGTCCAGCAGTTCACCATCAACACGGCCTTCTACATGCTGATGCCCTATCTGGCCGTGCATCTCGCGGACGGCCTGGGCCTGGCCGCCTGGTCGGTCGGGCTGGTGCTCGGGGTGCGCAACTTCACCCAGCAGGGCATGTTCCTCCTCGGCGGCACGCTCGCCGACCGGCTCGGCCACAAGCCCGTGATCATGACCGGGTGCGTGCTGCGGACGGTCGGCTTCGGCCTGCTGGGCTGCGTCGGCTCGCTCCCCGCGCTCGTGGTGGCGTCGGCGGCGACCGGCTTCGCCGGCGCGCTGTTCAACCCTGCCGTGCGCGCCTGTCTGGCCGAGGAGGCGGGGGAGCGTCGGGTGGAGGCGTTCGCCGCCTTCAACGTCTTCTACCAGGCCGGGATGTTCCTCGGCCCCCTGGTGGGACTCGCCCTGCTGGCTGCCGACTTCCGGTTCATCTGCTCGGTGGCCGCCATGCTGTTCCTGGCGCTGACGCTGGTCCAGGTGCGCCTGCTGCCGGCCCGTCAGGGTCCGTCGCAGGCCGAGCCGGACGGCGTGCCGGCCAACTGGCGCACGGTCGTCGCCAACCGCCCGTTCCTGCTCTTCTCGCTCGCCATGATCGGCTCCTACGTCCTGTCCTTCCAGGTGTACCTGGCGCTGCCGCTGCAGGCGCATCGCGCCGCCCCGGACGGCGGCGACGCGGTGACCACGGCGCTGTTCGCGGTCTCGGCCGCGGTCTCCGTGGCCGGCCAACTGAAGATCACCGCCTGGGCCGAGGCGCACTGGTCGTCCCAGCGCGCCCTCGTGTACGGCATCGCACTCATGGGTGCGGCCTTTCTGCCCCTGCTTCTCGGGACCACCCCGGTCGCCCGGGATTCGAGCCCACTGACCTGGGCTGCGGCGCTGACCCCACTCCTCGCGGCGGTCACCGTGCTGGGACTGGGCACCGCGCTGGTCTACCCCTTCGAGATGGACACCGTCGTCTCCCTCGCGGGCGGACGCCTGGTCGCCACCCACTACGGCCTGTACAACACCGTCGCCGGCCTGGGCATCACACTGGGCAACCTGGCCACCGGCGCCGTCTGGGACGCTGCCGACCGCCTGGGACTCCCCGAGCTGACCTGGTGGGCGCTCGCGACGACGGGCGGCATCTGTGCCGGTTGCGTGGGGCTGCTGGCGCGCTCGGGTCGCTTGTCGGCAGGAACCGAGCGGAAGCTCACGGCGGTTGCCCCGTGAAGAGGGGGCAATCCTTCACACGGGCGGGGAGCAGGGAATGAATACCCCAGGGGTGGACGGCCTTCGGTCTGTCAGCCGCTGGCCGCGTACCGTCCGGTGCCGTCACCCCCGAGGGTGGACTATACGCATGAACAGCGCTTTCGACGGGTTTCCGGTCCGGGCGCCAGCACCATGGGAAGGCCGCCCGGACCGTCCGGACCCGCCCCCACCGAAGGGACCCCCATGCGCCTGCGCACCGCGCTGCTCTCCCTCGCGAGTGCTGTCACCCTTGTCCTCTCCGTCTCCGCCTCCGCCCGTGCGGGGGCCGACGGCGCACTCGAATACGGCCTCGTCGAGGCGGGCGGCCGTCACGCCGGAACGCTGGAAGATCCGGACCTCAACGAGTGCATCAACATTCCTGAGCTGGGGTCTTCCGCGGACTCGCGCACGTATGCAGACGCCCCGCACAACGTCACCAATGCCTATGCCGATGTGTACGAGGAGAGGGACTGCGAGGGCCCCAGGACCACGCTCGCACCGGATGCCCCCGGTTCCCCCGACACGTTGCACTTCCGGTCCGTGCTGTTCCGGCCCGCTGGGTGAATCCCTGCCTGGTGCGCCTCGCGGAGCCGTGCGGGCCGGCGGCAGTGTCCACCGCATCGGCCGGCCCGTCCCGGGGAACTCGGGCGTCCGGGGACGGAAGCCGCCGATCGGCGGAGGAGGTGCCGTTGCCGTGGACGACTGGGAGATGTGGGACATGCATGACGAGGTACGGCTGTCGCCGCGCGAACGGCTGGTGCTGCTGCAGATCGAGACGGACCTCCGGCAGGACCACCGGTTCGCGCGCCGCATGGGGGACGGCCACCGCAGGGGCTGGCTGCCCGCGGCCGTACTGCTGCTGGGCACCGCCTCGGCGTTCGTGGCCGTCATGGGCATCCGCACCTCGGACCCCGCGCTGCTGTGCTGCTTCGCTCTCCTGTGGCCCCTGACCCTCCTGCAGGCCTTCCGCCTCCTCTGCCGCACGACCCGCCTGCGGTCCCACACGGGGGAGCGGATGAGGGAGTGGCTCTGACGACGGCGGGAGGCCGGTGACCGACCTCAGCCCTGGGGGCCTGGCAGGCCCAGTCGAGCCAAGCCAGGCCCCCGATCCCGCAGATCCGGAAACCAGCCCCGATCCGGAAACCAGCCCCGAGCGCGCCCGGCAAGCTGGATCCCTCTCCCCTGGACCCGGCCTGCCCCAGCGCGCCAGTCGCTGCTGTCAGCTCTCCTTGCCCCGACCCGTCAGCGCATCGCGCATGCGGTCCACCAGGCCGGTGCCCGGGGCCAGGAGTTTGTTGGCCGGGGGAGTGTCCGGTGCGGACGGGTGCGGTCGCGTGGGGGCCATCTTCTTCGCCCGGCGCACCTTGTCGCCCAGGTCCATCAGCGCATCGGCGGGGCAGGCGGACTCCAGCCGCGGGAAGAGGTTCTGCTCCTCGTCCGTCACATGCGAGCGGATCTCGCTCATCAGCTGCCCCATCAGCGTGTCGAACTGCGGATCGTCCGCCTGCATGCCCTCCAGGTCTTTCATGATCTGTTCGGCCTTGGCGTGATCCTCGAGTTCCTTGTCGGCCAGGGCGTCCCCGCCGGAGATGTGCTCGCGCACCGCCGGGTACAGATAGGCCTCCTCCGCGACCGAGTGGCGCACCAGCTCGATCGTGGCCTGGTCGGCGAGGTTCTTGCGGTCCTTGGAGCCGGGCGGCAGCGCCTCGATACGGCCGAAGATCTCCTCGACCTCGCGGTGGTCGGTCGTCAGCTCCTGGATGACGTTTCCGCCGTGACCCATGTCGTTACCTCCTGCGAGACATCGCGGCGGCCCATGACGGCCTGCCGTCGCCGCGCCGAGTGCCCCGAGCACGGCGCGCTACACGGCCAGCCCGCGCCGGGTCAGTGCATCGGGTGGCTGACTGCGTCCGTCCGGCCGACTCGGGTGGTCGCCGGGTCGGCGGCGTCGGGCGCGGGGGTGGTAGCCGTTCAGCCGGGCGTCGGTAGTCGCCGGGTCTGTGTGTCGGGCGGATGTGACGCGGGCGTCCGGTTGATTGGGGTGGTTGCCGGTCGGTGGCGTCGGGCGCGGGGCCGTGGCCGTTCAGCCGGGCCCCGGCATTGCCGGGTCTGCGCGTCGGGTCAATGGGGCGAGGCCCTCCGGCCGGCTGGGGCAGGCGCCGGGGCGGCGGCACGGCGCGAGCCGGCCGCGACGGGTTCTGGCCGTCCGTTCCGGCTCGGTCGGCTGTGGCATCGGTGTTATCGGCCCGTCGGAGTCAGCGCAACGAGTGGCGTGCCGCGGCCGTGCGGCCCGGCTCCGACAGCGTCCACTGCCACCAGCGGTCCAGCAATTCCTCGGCCAGACTCCCCGTGTCCATCAGCGCGGGCCAGCCCACCGCCCGCGCCTGGGCGCTGACCTTGGCGCCGCCCGCGACCGGGTCCACGGCGATCACCGGGGTGCCGGTGCGCAGGGCCAGCACCAGGCCGTGCAGCCGGGTGGTGACGACGACGTCGAAGCGGGAGACCAGGGCGAGGAACTGCTCGGCCGAGGCGCACAGCCGCCAGTCGTCCGTGGCCAGCCGGGTGTCGGCGGGTACGCGTGCGCAGTCCTTCCCGGCCAGCCAGCGGGTGAGCCGTGTGTTGACCTCCTCGTGCCGGCGGCGCGCGCCGTACTCGCCCTGCCCCTGGGAGAGCAGCACCCCGGCCACGGGCGGCAGCGGGCCCGCAGGGGCCGCCGCCGCAAGATCGTGCCGGGCCGGGGCCGCGGTGCCGTCGCGGGCGACGATCTCGTGGAAACCGGTGGTCCCGGGATCCGCCGGATCGACGACCGAGACGCCGGCCGCGAGTCGCCGACAGGTCCTGAACCTGGCATGCAGCCGGGCGACTTGCGGGCCGTGCACCGGACCGCACACGAAGAGCACGGTGCCGTACGCCTCCGGCCGCGCCGCCTCCAAGGACAGCGCGCCGGGACGGAAGCCGGGGCTCCACGCCGTGTCGTGCGGGATGCCCGCCCGGGTCAGCGCGGCGGACGCCTGCCGCTGCGCGAGCGTGTCACCGGCCGTCGCCTCCCCGTCCAGGAAACTGAACCAGCCCGTCAGCAGAACCCGCCCGGGAGGCCGGCCGGACCCGCGCAGCATGCGCAGCAAAGCGGCCGTGAGGTCGTCGTCCATGTCCCTCTCCTGCCTCACTCCGGCTTTTACGGTTCTCCGGCCTCCCGCCCGCCGACCGCCTCGGAGTCGCGCGAGTACCCGTGCTTCCGGACAATAAGAATCCAACGTGTGAAACCAACTGGCAGGGGCACTCGCTGCCAGCGCCGTCCAGCCAGCGGCGGCCGACCAGGGCGGTCCTCCAGACGAGCGGGACCCGTGCCCTGCCCAGATCTCCCCCCTTTTCCCTCCGTGCTTCCCTCAGCGGGCCGACGAACCCGGCCCGGCGACGCGGTACGCGCCGAACGCCCAGGCAGGAGCGCTGCGACAGCCCAGCCAGGAGCGTTCCACGGGCGCGACGACGTGGACGAAGGAATGGCCCCCATGACTGGTGACACACCGTTTCCCTGGCGGCGCGCCCTCGTGACCGGCGGCGCCGGCTTCCTCGGCTCACACCTGTGCGAGAGCCTGCTGGATTCGGGCGTCGAAGTCGACTGCGCCGACAACCTCGCCTGCGGGCGGCGCGAGAACGTCGCCCAGCTCGAGGACCGGCCCGGTTTCCGGTACGTGCACTGCGACGTCTCCCACCCCGACTGCGTGGAGTCCCTGACGGGGCCGTACGACCTGGTGCTGCACTTCGCCTGCCCGGCCTCGCCCGCCGACTACCTGCGCCTGCCGCTGGAGACCCTGGACGTGGGCAGCCTCGGCACCCGCAACGCGCTCGCGATCGCCGAACGTGACGGCGCGCGTTTCCTGCTCGCCTCCACCTCCGAGGTCTACGGCGATCCGCAGGTGCACCCGCAGCACGAGGGCTACTGGGGCAACGTGAACCCCATCGGGCCGCGCAGCGTGTACGACGAGTCCAAACGGTTCGCCGAGGCCCTGGTCACCGCGCACGCCGCCAGCAAGGACACCGACGCCGGCATCGTGCGGCTGTTCAACACCTACGGGCCGCGCATGCGGGCCCACGACGGCCGCGCGGTGCCCACGTTCATCTGCCAGGCCCTGGCCGGGGAGCCGGTCACCGTGACCGGCGACGGCAGCCAGACCCGCTCGCTGTGCTACGTGGACGACACCGTCGACGGCATCCTCCGCGTCGCCGCGAGCAGGGCCGTGCGGCCCGTGAACATCGGCGGCAGCGACGAGATCACCGTGGCCGACCTGGCCCGCCGGGTGGTCGCCCTCACCGGCTCCCGCTCACCGATCGCGTTCATCGACCGGCCCGTCGACGACCCCGGCCGCCGCCGCCCCGACACCACCCTCGCGCGCGAGCTGCTCGGCTGGTCGCCGCAGGTCCCCTGGGAGGAGGGCCTGAAGCAGACCATCGCCTACTTCGCCGCCCGGCCCCCCGAACCGGTCCCGGGGGAGGAGGACCCGGCACCGCAGTCCTGACCCCCGACCGCCCGCCGCACTGGAGCAGCGCATGCACGTCCTCGGTATCAACGCACTCTTCCACGACCCCGCCGCCGCCCTGATCACCGACGGCAAGATCGTGGCGGCGGCGGAGGAGGAGCGGTTCTCGCGCCGCAAACACGGCAAACGGCCCGTCCCCTTCTCCGCCTGGGAGCTGCCCGAGCAGTCGGCCCGCTGGTGCCTGGAGCAGGCCGGCCTCACCCCGTCCGACCTGGACGCCGTCGCCTACTCCTACGATCCCGCGCTCGCCCGCCCGGCCGACCGGATGGGCCTCGACGACCCCTGGGACCATCTGCGCCAGGAGTACGCCCGCCAGGCCCCCGGCTTCCTCGCCGAGGCCCTGCCCGGACTCGACCCGGCGAAGGTGAAGTTCGTCCCGCACCACGTGGCCCACGCCGCCTCCGCCGGACCCGTCTCGCCGTACCCCGACTGCGCCGTCCTGGTCCTGGACGGCCGCGGCGAATGCGGCTCCCATCTGGCCGGCCGCTGCACCAACCGGGAACTGACGGTCCTCGGCACCCAGCAACTGCCCGACTCCCTCGGCCTGTTCTACGAGGACCTCACCCAGCACCTCGGCTTCCTGCGCAGCAGCGACGAATTCAAGGTGATGGCCCTCGCCTCCTACGGCACCCCGCGATTCGCGGACCGGCTGCGCGCATACGTCCAGGCCGACACGCAGGGCGGTTTCCGCGCCCGTCCCGTCCCCTGGGCCGACCTCGTCCCGCCCCGCCCGGCCGGCGGAACCTGGAGCCAGGACCACGCCGACCTCGCCGCCAGCGCCCAGCTGTGCCTGGAGGAGGCCATGCTCGCCCTCGCCCGCTGGCTGCGCGAGCGCACCGGTGAGGACGCGCTCACCCTGGCCGGCGGTGTCGCCCTCAACTGCGTCGCCAACACCCGGCTGTGGCGCGAGAGCGGCTTTGCGCACGTGTGGGTCCAGCCCGCCGCCGGAGACGCCGGTACCGCCCTGGGCGCGGCCGCACATGTCGCCGGCCAGAAGGACACCCTGGAGCCGATGCCGACCGCCGCACTCGGCCGGGGCTGGACCGACGCCGAGCTACGGGCGTGGCTGGAGCGGGCGGCCGTACCGTACGAAGAGCCCGCCGACATCGCCGAGACCGCCGCCGAGGCGCTGGCCGCCGACGGGATCGTGGCCTGGTTCCAGGGGCGCAGCGAGTACGGGCCGCGCGCCCTAGGCCACCGCTCGCTGCTCGCCCACCCCGGCAGGGCGGACAACCTGGAGCGGCTCAACGCGGTCAAGGGACGCGAGGAGTTCCGGCCGGTCGCCCCCATGGTCCTCGCGGAACGGGCGGCCGAGATCTTCGACGGGCCGCTGCCCAGCCCGCACATGCTGTTCGTGCACGACGTGGCCGCCGACTGGAAGGACCGCATCCCGGCCGTCGTCCACGTCGACGGCACGGCCCGCATCCAGACCGTCGACCGCGACCTGGAACCCCTCGTCGCCCGGATGATCGACGGCTTCGAGCGGCGCACCGGGCTGCCGGTGGTCGTCAACACCAGCCTGAACACCGCCGGACGGCCCATGGTCGACGACCCGCGTGACGCGCTGGAGTGCTTCGGCTCCGCACCCGTGGACCTGCTGGTGCTCGGACCGTTCGCGATCCGCCGAGGGAAGGCGTTCGCATGACCGGTGCGCCCGCCTACACCGTCGTCGTCCCGACGATCGGCCGTCCCTGCCTCGCCGAGTGCCTGCGCGCGCTCGCCGAGGCAGCGGGGCAGCCGCCGCACGAGGTGATCGTGGTGGACGACCGGCCCGCGCCCGACGGCGAGCTGCCGCTGCGGGCGGCCGGGCCGCTGCTCGACCGGGTGCGGATCCTGCGCACCGGCGGGAAGGGCCCGGCCGCGGCCCGAAACGCCGGCTGGCGCACCGTCGAGACCCCCTGGACGGTCTTCCTCGACGACGACGTCCAGGTGCTGCCCGACTGGTCCCGGCTGCTCGCCGAGGACCTGCGCCAGGCCGACCAGGAGGTCGGCGGCATCCAGGGACAGCTGCGTGTCCCCCTGCCCCCGGACCGCCGGCCCACGGACTGGGAACGCAACACCAAGGGCCTGGAGAACGCCGCCTGGGCCACCGCCGACATGGCCTACCGCACCGCCGCGCTCACCCGGGTCGGCGGCTTCGACGAACGCTTCCCGCGTGCCTTCCGTGAGGACGCCGACCTCGCCCTGCGCGTCCAGCGGGCCGGCTGGTCGCTGATCAGGGGCAGGCGGACCACCCGGCACCCGGTCCGCCCGGCGCACTGGTGGGCCTCGCTGCCCGCGCAGCGCGGCAACGCCGACGACGCGCTGATGAACCGGCTGCACGGCCGCGACTGGTGGGACCGTGCCCAGGCGCCCCGCGGCCGGCTGCCCCGCCACCTGGCCGTGACCGGTGCCGCGCTCGCCACGGCCACCTGCGCACTGGCCGGCCGCCGCAGGGCCGCCACCGTCTGCGCGGCCGTGTGGACGCTCGGCACGGCCGAGTTCGCCCTGGCCCGCATCCTGCCCGGCCCCCGTACGGCCCGCGAGATCGCCGGGATGCTCGGCACGAGCGTGCTCATCCCGCCGCTCGCCGTACGGCACTGGCTGCGCGGAGTCGTCCGCCACCGGCACGCACGACCGCTGGGAGGTACCGGGTGAACTCTGTCTCCGCCGTCCTGTTCGACCGCGACGGCACCCTCGTGGCGGACGTGCCCTACAACGCCGACCCCGATCGCGTCCGGCTCCTGCCGGGCGCTGCGGCGGCCGTCGCTCTCGCACGCTCCCACGGCCTCGCCACCGGTGTCGTCAGCAACCAGTCCGGCATCGGCCGCGGCCTGCTCACCGCGGACGACGTGCGCCGCGTCAACGAGCGTGCCGACGCCCTGCTGGGCGGCCTGGACACCTGGGAGTTCTGCCCGCACACCCCGGCCGCCGGCTGCCCCTGCCGCAAGCCGCGACCGGGCTTGGTGTTCGCGGCCGCGGCCCGGCTGGGCGTGGCACCCGCCGAGTGCCTGGTGGTCGGCGACATCGCCGCCGACGTCCTGGCGGCACACGCGGCGGGCGCCCGCGGGCTCCTCGTCCCGAACGCCGCCACGGCCCCGGCGGAGGTGACCCGTTTCGCCGCCCTGACCGCCCCCGACGTACTCACCGCGGTCCACATGGCCCTGGCGGGGGTGGCGAGGCCGACTGAGACGGAGTCCTCTCGGCGGGAAGGGGCGGACGCGGCCGGACCGTGGCTGTCCCGGCCGGAGGCGGCGGTCCCGGGCGGAGGCCGACTGTCCGAGCGGGACGCGGCGGTCCCTGACGGGACGTCGTCCTCTTCGCGGCACGCCGCGGTCCCGGATGGGACGTGGTCTTGTTCGTCGGACGCGGCGGGGCCGGGCCGAGTGCGGCCGCCGCGGCTGGACGCACTGGGCCGGCAAGGGAGGCGGTCGCCGTGAAGGTTCTCGTCGTGCGGCTCGACAGCTTCGGTGATGTGCTGCTCGCCGGGCCGGCCGTGCGTGCCGTCGCCGCTCACAGCACGCACGTCACCATGCTGTGCGGTCCGCGCGGCGCGGATGCGGCCCGGCTGCTGCCCGGGGTCGACGAGGTGCTGGTGTGGGAGGCGCCCTGGGAGGGCTTCGACCCGCCCGAGGTGAACCCGGGGGACGTCGAGGACCTGGTCGGCCGGCTGCGCGCCGGGGACTTCGGCGCCGCGCTCGTCCTCACCTCCTTCCACCAGAGCCCGCTGCCCACCGCGCTGCTGCTGCGGCTGGCGGGCGTCGGCCGGATCGGCGCCGACAGCGTCGACCACCCCGGGCGGCTGCTCGACGTACGGCACCGGCGGCTGCCCGGCCGCCACGAGGTCGAGGCGGCGCTCGACACCGCCGCCGCCATGGGCTTCCGGCTGCCTCCGGGAGACGAGGGGCGGTTGCGCGTGCTCCCGCCGCCGGACACCAGCGGCCTCACCGGCAACGGCCCGTACGTCGTCCTGCACCCCGGCGCCAGCGCGCCCGCCCGCGCCTGGAGTCCCCACCGGTGCGCGGACGCCGTCGCCCTGCTCACCGACGCCGGGCACCGCGTGGTCGTCACCGGCGGCCCGCACGAGCGTGTGCTGACCCGGTGCGTGAGCGGGGACGTGGGCGTCGACCTCGGCGGGCGGACCTCCCCGCGCACCCTCGCGGGCGTGCTGCGCCTGGCCGACGTCGTGATCAGCGCCAACACCGGCCCCGCTCACCTCGCCGCCGCCGTCGGCACCCCGGTCGTGTCGCTGTTCGCGCCGGTCGTCCCGGCCGAGCGCTGGGCCCCGTACGGCGTCCCCACCATCCTCCTCGGCGACCAGTCGGCGCCGTGCGCCAACACCCGGGCGCTGACCTGCCCAGTGCCCGGACACCCCTGCCTGGACGAGGTCACCGGCCAGGACGTGGTGCGCGCGGTGCACAAGCTCATCCAGGAGCGGCACTCATGAACATCCTCGTCTGGCACGTGCACGGATCGTGGCTCACCGCCTTCGTGCAGGGCCCGCACACCTATCTGGTCCCGGTCACCGACGACCGTGGCCCCGACGGGCTCGGCCGGGCCGTGACCTGGGACTGGCCCGAGACCGTCGAGGAGTGCACGCCGAAGGAGCTGTGGGACCGCGACATCGACCTGATGGTGCTGCAGCGGCCGCACGAACTCGACCTGGCCCCGCGCTGGACCGGCCGCCGCCCCGGCGTGGACGTGCCCGCCGTGTACGTCGAGCACAACAGCCCCGACGCGTCCCCCGAGCGGCAGCTCCACCCGCTGGCGGGGCAGTCGGCGATCCCGATCGTGCACGTCACCCACTTCAACCGGCTCATGTGGGACAACGGCCGGGCCCCGACCGACGTCGTGGAGCACGGCATCATCGACCCCGGCCACCGCTGGACCGGCACCGAGCGCCGCGCGGCCGTCGTCGTCAACGAGCCCGTGCGCAGGGGCCGCACGACCGGCACCGACCTGCTGCCCCGCTTCGCCCGCTGCGCTCCCCTGGACGTCTTCGGCATGCGCACCGAAGGGCTCGCCGAGCACCTCGGTCTGCTCTCCGACCGCTGCCGCAGCCGCGACCTGCCCCAGCACGAACTGCACCGGGAGATGGCCCGCTGCCGGCTCTATCTGCACCCCGTGCGCTGGACGTCGCTCGGGCTGTCGCTGCTGGAGGCGATGTTCCTGGGCATGCCGGTGGTCGCCCTCGACACCACCGAGGTACGGGAGGCGGTACCCGCCGGCGCCGGGGTGGTCTCGAACCGTCTCGACGTACTGGAGGACGCCGTACGGGCCTTCCTCGCCGAACCCGAGCTCGCCCGCCGCACCGGCGCGGCGGCCAGGGCCGCGGCCCTGGCCCGCTACGGAGAGCGGCGCTTCCTGGACGACTGGGAGCGCCTGATCAAGGAGGTCACCCGATGAGCCGCATTCCGCACACGGCCGGGCGCGTCGCCATGGTCTCCGAGCACGCCAGCCCGCTGGCCGCGCTCGGCGGACCGGACGCCGGCGGCCAGAACGTGTACGTGGCGCAGGTAGCGCGGCAGCTCGCCAGAAAGGGATACCGGGTCACGGTGTACACCCGGCGGGACTCGGCGGGCCTGCCGGACCGGGTGACCCTCATCGACGGGGTGCAGGTGGTGCACGTGCCCGCCGGACCGCCCACCCCGGTCCCCAAGGACGAACTCCTGCCGCACATGGAGGAGTTCGGAGCCTTTCTGGCCCGGCAGTGGTCGCAGAGCACACCGGACGTGGTGCACTCCCACTTCTGGATGTCGGGCCTCGCCGCCCTCGTCGGGGCCCGGGACCTCCGCATACCGGTCGTGCAGACCTATCACGCGCTGGGCACGGTCAAGAAGCGCTATCAGGGCGCCGCCGACACCAGCCCGCCGCAGCGCCTCGCCATCGAGGAGGCCGTCGGCCACGAGTGCGCCCGGATCATCGCCACCTGCAGCGACGAGGTCGCCGAACTGAAGGCCATGGGACTGCCGGAGGACCGGATCAGCGTCGTACCCTGCGGCGTCGACCCCGACCAGTTCGCGCCCGCCGCCCGCAGCCGCCCGGCGGGTGCCCGCAGGCGGCTGCTCGCCGTCGGCCGGCTGGTGCCCCGCAAGGGCTTCGACCGCGCCATCCGCGCCCTGGCCGGCATCCCCGACGCCGAACTGCTCATCGCGGGCGGCCCCGAGGCCGACCTGCTCGGCGCCGAACCCGAGGCGCAACGCCTGTACGCCATCGCCGGCGAGTACGGCGTCAGCGACCGCGTCACCCTGCTCGGCGGCATCAGCCGGGCCCGGATGCCCCGGCTGATGGCCGGTGCGGACCTCGTGCTGTCCCTGCCCCGCTACGAGCCCTTCGGGATCGTCCCGCTGGAGGCCATGGCCTGCGCGACGCCGGTCGTCGCGACCGCGGTCGGCGGCCAGCTCGACACGGTCGTGGACGGCACCACGGGCGTGCTGGTCCCGGCCGACGACGACTACGACCTCGGCGCCGTCGTCCGTGCGCTCCTCGCCGACCCCGGCCGGCTCGCCCGGTACGGCGCCGCCGGCCGGCAGCGGGTGCTGAGCCACTACACCTGGGACCGCGTGGCCGACGGCGTGGCGGCGGTGTACGGCGCCGTGTCCTCGATCCCCTCGCTCTCGGGAGTCGTCCGATGAAGACCGTCCACGACACCACGCACTGCGACGACCTCGCCAAGGCCCTGGACACGTTCCGCGAGCACGGATCCCTCATCGAACAGTGGGGCACCGAACTCGCCCGCCGCCTCGGCTCCGGGGCCCGGCTGCTCGTCGCCGGCAACGGCGGCAGCGCGGCACAGGCCCAGCACCTGACCGCCGAACTCGTCGGCCGCTACCGCGACGACCGGCCGCCGTTCTCCGCCCTCGCCCTGCACGCCGACACCTCGTCCACGACCGCGATCGCCAACGACTACGGCGTCCAGGAGATCTTCGCCCGGCAGACCGCCGCCCACGGCCGCCCCGGAGACGTACTCCTGCTGCTGTCCACCAGTGGCGCGAGCGCCAACCTGCTGGCCGCCGCCGACCGCGCCCACCGCCTCGGCATGACGGTGTGGGCGCTGACCGGCCGGGCCCCCAACCCCCTTCAGCTCGGCGCGGACGCCGCGCTGTGCGTGGACGCACCGGTGGCCGCCACCGTGCAGGAACTCCACCTGGTCGCCGTGCACATGCTCTGCGAGGCCTTCGACAGCGCGGTGGAGCGCGGGGAGGCGGACCGCACCGAGTCCGGCGGCGTGGACGGCAGGCCGGGTGTCGTCGGCCGGCTCGTCGGCCGGGCCCGCACGGTCGGCCGGTCCGCGGACGGCACGCCCGTGGCCCCGAGGAAGGGACACGCATGAACAGCTCGAACAGCTCACGCACCCGCCTGGTCGTCGTGGGCGACGCGCTGCTCGACCACGACCTGTGCGGCCGGGCCGAGCGGCTGGCACCGGACGCCCCCGTGCCGGTGGTGCACGGCACCCGGCGCAGCTCCCGCCCGGGCGGCGCGGCCCTCGCCGCCTGCCTCGCCGCCGCCGACGGCCGCCCGGTCACCCTCGTCACCGCGCTCGGCGACGACCCCGCCAGTGACACGCTGCGCGAGCTGCTGGCCGGCCGTGTCGACCTGGTGGACGTGCCGCTGGACGGCACCCTGAGCAGCAAGACCCGGGTCATGGCCGGAGACCGGCCGCTGCTCCGCCTGGACGACGGCGAGGGACGCGCCCGCACGGCGACGGCGGCCGCCGAGACCGCCGTGACCGGAGCCGACGGTGTCCTGGTCGCCGACTACGGCCGGGGGACCGCCGACGTCCTCCGCGCGGCCCTGACCACCGCCGCCGGCCGGGCACCCGTGGTGTGGGATCCCCATGTACGCGGCCGGCCCCCGGTCCCCGGCGTCCGCCTGGCCACGCCCTCCGCCCAGGAGGCCCGCACCTTCGCCCGCCGGCTGGACCACGCCGACGACACGGGCGACGAGGCCGGGCTGCGCACCGCCGCACGGGACGCCCGCACCCTGGTCCGGGCCTGGCAGGCCCGGGCCGTCGCCGTGACCCTGGGCGAGCGCGGCGCGCTGCTCTCCCACGGCGAGACACCGCTGCTGGTACCGACCCCGGCCGCCGCGGCGGGCGACCCGTGCGGCGCCGGCGACCGGTTCGCCGCGGCGGCCGCCGGACTGCTCGCCGACGGCGCGCTCACCGAGGCCGCCGTGCAGGCCGCCGTCCACGCCGCGACCCGCTACGTCGCCGAGGGCGGCGCCCGCGCGGTCGCCACCGCGGACCGGGCGGACGCCCCCGAGGCGGCCTCGCCCTGCGGAGACACCATGGCGGACGCCGTGCGCACGGCCACCCGGGTCCGGGCCGCGGGCGGCACCGTCGTGGCCGCGGGCGGCTGCTTCGACCTGCTGCACGCCGGGCACGTCGCCCTCCTCCAGGCGGCCCGCCGGGCCGGCGACTGCCTGATCGTCTGCGTCAACTCCGACGACTCGGTACGCCGCCGCAAGGGCAGCGGACGCCCCCTGGTCCCGGCGCCCGACCGGGTCCGGGTGCTGCGGGCCCTGGAGTGCGTCGACGCGGTCGCCGTGTTCGACGAGGACACGCCCGAACGCATCCTCGGCGAACTCCGGCCGCACATCTGGGCCAAGGGCGGCGACTACGCCCGCACCGAGCTGCCCGAACAGCCCCTGGTGGAGAGCTGGGGCGGTCAGGTCCTGCTGCTGCCCTACCTGGACGGCCGCTCCACCACCGCCCTGGCCCACCGCGCAGCCCGGTCCCCGGCTCCCACGGGAGGAACTCCCAGGTGACCCCCGGACCCCCGGCACGCCGCACCGCCCCGGACACCGCGCGGCGGACCCGATACGACACCCGGCGACCACCCCACACCCCGCCGTGCGCCCCGGCGGCACCCGGCCGTCCCGGACCGGCGCCGACGCGGACCGCCCGGCGGTGGCAGGCTTCTGCTCGGTGTGCGGCCGTCCGGGTTCGGTCCCTGGTGCGGTCGGCAGGGCAGTGGCCGGCCGGGGCCTGCACTTGGTGCTTGGCCGTCCCGCGTCGGGGGGCGGCCTGGCCGCCGCAGGGCACTGGCGGCCAGGATCCGCGCGCCGCCGGGCACCGGTCCGACGGTTCGGGTCCCGGCCCGGCCCGCTCCGCCATCCGGTACGCGTCCCCCGCCCGCGACGCGGTACTCGCCCGCCCTTGCGCCACGGCAGCCGCACCCCTCGGAGGAGTCACCCGGTGACCCGCACGCACTCGTCCCACCGCCCGGTCGTCCTGGTGCTGCGCGCGCTCGGGCTCGGTGACCTGCTGGCCGGCGTGCCCGCGCTGCGCGGCATCCGGCGGGCCTTTCCCGGCCATCGCACCGTCCTCGCCCTGCCGCCGGCCCTCGCCGAACCGGCGCGCGCCACCGGGGCGGTCGACGCCGTCTTCCCGGCCGAGGCCCCGGGGCGGGCGGTGCCGTCCCTCACGCACTGGACCGGCGCGCCGCCCGACGTGGCGATCGACCTGCACGGCAACGGCCCGGAGAGCCGCGACGCCCTCGCGGCCGTACACCCGCGCAGGCTGCTCGCCCATGCCGCCCAGAACGGCCCGCCCTGGCAGGCCGACCTGCACGAACGGGACCGCTGGTGCGCCTTCCTGCACGCCTACGGCATCCCGGCCGACCCCTTGGACCTGCGGCTGCCCCGGCCGGGCACGCCGTCCCCGGCGCCGGGTGCGGTGGTCGTGCACCCCGGCGCGGCCTCCGGCTCCCGCCGCTGGCCGGGGGAGCGGTACGCCGCCGTCGTACGGTGCCTGCGCGCGGCCGGACACCACGTCGTGCTCACCGGCGGGCCCGGCGAGGAGGGCCTCGTGCGTTCGGTGGCCGAGCGCAGCGGACACCGAGCCCATGACGTACTCGCGGGCGGCCTGCCGTACGCCGAGCTGTCCGCGCTGGTGGCCGAGGCGTCCCTGGTGCTCAGCGGCGACACCGGCCTGGCGCATCTCGCGGTCGCCCACGGCACCCGCTCCGTCACCCTCTTCGGACCCGTGTCCCCGCGCCTGTGGGGCCCGCCCCGCAGCCCGGCTCACCTGGCCCTGTGGAAGCCCGGCCCGCCCGGCGACCCGCACGGCCGCAGCCCCGACGCCCGCCTGCTGCGCATCCGCTCCGGCGAGGTCGCCGCGGCCTGCCTGACGCTGCTCGGCCCGGCCGGCGGCGGCTCCCGGCAGGCCGGACCGGAGGTGGCGCATGTCCACTGAGTCCGCCCCCGGCCGCATCCGCAGGGCCACCGCTGCGCCGGACCCGCGCATCACCGTCGCCGTCATCACCCGCGACCGGGCCGCCAGCCTGCTGCGTACGCTCGACGCGCTGGCCGAGCTGCCCGAGCGGCCGCCGGTCATCGTCGTCGACAACTCCCGTGACGACAGCACCCGCAGGGCCGTGCGCGGTCACCCGGCCCTCACCCGCCTGCTGCGACCCGCGGTCAACACCGGCGCTCTCGGC
Organism: Streptomyces sp. NPDC030799; assembly: GCF_055572255.1. Classification (NCBI taxonomy): domain Bacteria; kingdom Bacillati; phylum Actinomycetota; class Actinomycetes; order Kitasatosporales; family Streptomycetaceae; genus Streptomyces; species Streptomyces sp. NPDC030799. The sequence continues at coordinate 644,088 of NZ_JBVIDS010000002.1, forward strand.
CGCAACCTGGCCGTCCGGCACGCCCGCACCCCCTACGTCGCCTTCAGCGACGACGACTCCTGGTGGGAGCCGGGCAGCCTGCGCCGCGCCGCCGACCTCCTCGACCACCACCCCCGGCTCGGTCTGCTCGCCGCCCGCACCCTGGTCGGCGACCAGGCCGCCGAGGATCCCCTCAACGCCGTCCTCGACGCCTCGCCCCTGCCCGCGGAACCCGACCTGCCCGGCCGCCCGGTGCTCGGCTTCCTCGGTTGCGCCTGTGTGGTGCGCCGGGAGGCCTTCCTCGCCGTCGGCGGCTTCCACCCGCTGCTCTTCTTCGGCGGAGAGGAGACCCTGCTCGCCTACGACCTGGCCGCCGAGGGCTGGGGCGTCGCCTACGAACCCACACTGTGCGCCCGCCACCACCCCGAGGACCACGGCCGCACCGGCCGCCCCTTCCTGGTCCGCCGCAACCACGTGCTGACCACCTGTCTGCGCCGCCCCTGGCCCGTGGCGCTGCGGGCCGGTGCCGGCCTCGCCGTGGCCGCCGCGGCCGGCCGCCCGGGCGCGCGCCGCGCCCTGAAGGAGACCCTCGTGCGCTTCCCGGCCGCCCTGGCTCGCCGCCGCACCCTGCCCCCGCACGTCGAACACGCCGCCCGCCTGCTCGACCGGCAGGCGGCGGTACGCCCGCAGGAAGATCCCGCGCGATGACCCGGACCGCCCCCGACGACCGTACGACCGTCGTCGTGATCACCCACAACCGCCGCGAGGAACTGCTGCACACCCTCGCCCTGCTGCACCGGCTGCCCGAACGCCCCCGCGTGATCGTCACCGACAACGCCTCGACCGACGGCACCGCCGAAGCGGTCGCCCGCGACTTCCCCCAGGTGACACTGCTGCGCCCGGGCCGCAACCTGGGGGCCATCGGCCGCAACCTCGCCGTCCGGCAGGTCCGCACGCCCTACGTCGCCTTCTGCGACGACGACACCTGGTGGGAGCCCGGCAGCCTGCGCCGGGCCGCCGACCTGCTCGACGCCCGGCCCCGGCTCGCGGCCGTCACCGCACGGATCGTCGTGGAACCCGAAGGCACCGAGGACCCCGTCGTACGGGAACTGCGCGAGTCCCCGCTGCCCGGACCCGACTGGCTTCCCGGCCCCGCCCTCGGCTCGTTCCTCGCCGCCGCCACCGTGCTGCGGACCGAGGCCTTCCGGGCGGGCGGCGGCTTCCACCCCGGGCTGTGGCTCGGCGGCGAGGAGGAACTGCTCGCCTGCGACCTGCTGCGGCAGGGCTGGTGGCTCGCCTACGCCGAGGAGCTCACCGTGCACCACCGCGCCTCCCGGCTGCGCGACAGCACGGCCCGGCGCGTCCTCGGCCTGCGCAACACGCTGTGGTTCACCTGGCTGCGCCGCCCGCTGCTGCCGGCGCTGCGCCGCACCGGGCACCTGATGCGGACCGTGCCCCGGGACGCCGCGTCCGCGCGCGCCTTCGCCCACGCCACCGCCGGACTGCCCTGGGTGCTGCGCCAGCGCGACCCCGTACCGCCGGACCTGGAACGCCGGCTCGCGGCACTGGAACGGGCCCGCCGGAGTTCACCCGCACGGCGGTATGTCGGCTGAATCGCACCCGGCGCGACACGCCCGGCCGCAGTCGTTGCGCCGGGCGCGGCGCGCAGGCACAGTGAACTCCCCGGTCAAGACGCGGCTGGCTGCTCTGATCCTTCCCCGCCCAGGAAGCGCGATCCCCATGGATGACGGTCAGCGCCCCCGTGCCCGGGTCCGCCCCGGCGGCCCGGCCCCGCTGCTCCTGCAGACCGTGCACGAGCACCGCCCCGAGCTCGGCGCGCTCAGCGTCCTGAAGGCCCGGGGCACGGTCGACGCCTCCAACGCCGGGGAGTTCTCCGAGGCGCTCGCCGAGCACATCGCCGAGGCCGACAGAGCCGGCGAACACCCCGTGCTGGACATGACCGAGCTGTATCTCGCCTGCGCCGCGGCGGTGCGCGCCGTCGACCGGGCGACCGGGATCCTCGCCTTCGCCGGTCGCGCCCTGCCCGTCGTACAGCCCCGGCCGCACGTGCGGGAGGCGCTGCGCGCCGCGGGACTGCCGGGTGTGCGGGCCCATGCCACGATGGCGTCCGCCCTGGGTTCCCTGCAGAAACCGCTGGAGGCCGCACGACGCGCGGGGCCGCGGCCCGGCGGCACCGCCTGGTGAGCACACCGGCGGGCATCCGTCCGGCGCGGTGGATGGCGCGATCGCGGGTCGGACACCTACCGTGCACAGTGGTCAGGAAGAGGCCTTTTGAGTCTTCTGCGACGTCCTGATCCCGGTGATGCCATGAAACCCTCTTCCGAACCGCCCGCCGCCCCGGCCCCGCTCGTCATCGAGTCGTCCGTCGTGGAGGGACTGCCCGCCGAGGGAGCGCTGCTGCTGCGCATGTCGGGCAGCCTCGACGCCGCGGGAGCCGAGGCCTGGTCGGCGGAGCTGCGCGGGCACCTGGAGGAGGCGGACCGCGCGGGCCTGCGGCCCGTCCTCGACATGGGCCATGTGCAACTCGGCGGTGCCGCCGTGCTGCACACGCTCAGTGAGACGACCCGGTCGCGCACCGGACGCCCGGACCTGATCATCGTCCGTGCCCGGCCCGGAGTGCGCGAGGCGGTGCACCTGGCCCGCCTGAACGGCGTCCGGCTCTACGCCACCCTCGACGAGGCGCTGCACGAGCTCGCCCGCGCCGCCTCCCGCGTGGAGGACCTGCCCGCCTGGCGGTCGCAGATGGCGGATCCGCTGCGGCCCAGTTACGAGGACCTGCGCAAGGAGGTGCGCGCGCTGCGCGCCCGGGTACGCACCGCGCCGGTCATCGGCATGGCGCAGGGCGTGCTCATGGTCCGCTACGGCCTGCCCGACTCCGGCAGCGCCTTCCGGGTGCTGCGCGAGGCCTCGCAGCGGTTCAACGTGCCGCTGCGCGTCCTCGTCTCCGCGGTGGTGGTGGCCCGGCCCCCGGACGGCGAGGTGTGGTTCCCGGGCCGGCGCTGCCTGCCCGTGCCGCAGCTGCGGATCCTGGCCCGCGACGGCCGTGACCCCCGCTACCGCCGGCAGATGATCGACGCCGTCCTGCACGAGGCGCTGGCCATCGGGCGGGCCCCGGCGGGGTACGTGCGCTTCGTCGACCCGGCCGCGAACACGCTGATGCTGGAGACCCACTACGGCTGCGTGGACACGTTCGTCGACCACCTCGTGCGCGGCCGGGACGAGGGCACGGCCGACGCGGTGGCGCGAGTGCGCGGATGCCGGGTGAGCATGCCCGACGTGGCCGCCGACGCGCTGCTCTCCGAGGAGTTCCGGCGCGTCCTGCTGACCACGGGCACCGGTGCCCTGCAGAGCGTGCCCGTGCTGTCCTCGGCCGGCTCCTGCACCGGCGTGATCACCCTGCACTGGCCCGACGCCGGGCACCGGCCGACCGCCGCCCAGGCCGAGGCGCTCGGCCTGCTGGCCGCCGACACGGCGGCCTGGCTGAGCTGGTACCACCGCTCGGTACTCCTCGACGCCCTCGAACACCTCCACCGGGCGGCGAGCGGTTCCGCCCCCTTGCCCGCCGCATCCGGCGCGGGTGACCCGCACGGCTCTGGGAACCCGGAGCGTGCACGCACCCCGCACCATTCGGAGGGAGTCCGGCGCATGTCCAATCCGCAGCAGCCCGAACAGCGGCGCAGTGACAAGGGAGGCGCCACCCCGCAGGACAGCGGCGAGCTGAAGGCCCGCCAGACGGCCGACCGGAAGGCGGGCCGCCCGCACGGCTCGGACAAGGGCGAGAAGGGCGGCGGCGAGGGCGGCGGCGTACCTCCGTCCCAGCGCCCCGACCACCCCTGACCGCCCCCCGGCTCCTGTCGGCGGGTCCTGGTCGGCGCCCGAGCGCCCACCGGGGCCTCAGCCAGGAGCCCCGGACCTCCGGCAAGCCACCACCCGCCCACCGTCCCCGCCACCCGGCAGCCACGCCGGGTGGCGATGGTGCTCGCGGGGCGGGGACGAGCGTGCCGACGGCCGGCGGGGAGCGGTCCGCGGGCCTGTAAGGCGGTGGCGGTACGCCTGGTGAACAGGCGGTCGGGTGCTTGCGCGGGGTGCCCGTGCTGCGGTCATGGGGGCGAGACCGAGCGGCTGCCGATGGGCGTCCCCGCCCCTGCCCGTGTCTTCCGACGCGGGACGAGCGCGTGCCGGGCGGGCAGCCCTGGGTCGTGCCCGTACCCGGGCGCACACCGGCCGCCGCCTCCAGGAGGCGTGCCGCGCCCCGTCCGGCGTCGCATCCCAGGCGCTAGGCTCCCGGTATGCGGATCTCCGTCTCCTCCGACATGGACGAGCCCGTGGCCCGTCTGCTGATCGCCGAGTTGCAGCGCCGTGGCCACGAGGTCCGGGCGTACGGCGCGCTGCAGCCGGGCGCCGACGCGCAGTGGGCGGTCTGCTCGGCGGCGGCCGCCCGGGACGTGGCCGAGGGCGCGGCCGATCAGGCGGTGGTGTGCTGCTGGACCGGCACGGGTGCGTCCATCGCGGCCAACAAGGTGCCCGGCGTGCGCGCGGCGCTGTGCACGGATGCCGTGACCTCGGACGGTGCGCGCCGCTGGAACGATGCCAACGTCCTCGCGCTGAGCCTGCGCCTGACCTCCGAACCGCTGCTGAAGGAGATCCTCGACGCCTGGTTCGCGGCGGAACCCAGCCAGGACCCCGAGGACCGGCAGAACGTGGCCCGCGTCGGCCGCCTGGACGCCGCCCGCAAGGATTCCTAGGGGCGTAGGGCGGTCCGGCGCGGGCCGGGATTCAGTGGGCGCCCAGTCCGCCGCCGCCGAACGAACCGCTGGAACCCCGGCTCCAGCGCGGACGATCCTTCGACGCGCTCGGCTTGGAGTCCATGTTGCTCAGCTCGTACGGGGTGAGCGGACGGCTGCCCTTGGGGACCTGGGGAACCTCCTGGGATTCTCTGTTCTCCCGCAGTTCGCGCACCGGGCCGTCGGGCGGCAGCTTGGGCTGTTCCTCGGGCCGCGGCCGAGGAGACTCGCGGTACTTGACGCGGGAGTTCATCCAGAAGCCGCCGGCGAGCAGCGCCAGGACACCCATGGCCACGATGAACAGAACCAGGCTCATCAGGCCGCTCGCTGCGGCCAGCTGCATCGATGCGGTACTCATACAACTAGGCATACCCCGCCCAGAACCGGACGAACCGGACACAATGCGTGACGGCGGTGGACGTACCGCGCGGTCCCGGCATCCATGGTGCGCGGCGGCGCGGCGCCCCCCGCCGCCGTGCGCGTCGACACCGGCGCCCTCTGCGGCCCGGATGGTGGTTTGCCGTGCTGTGCCCCGGCTACCCGCACAATGTGACATCGCCCACCTCGCAGCAGCTCTACCGGTTCCTGGAGGACCGCTTCGCCTGTGCACAGGCGTGCACCGAGTGCGCCAGGGCCTGCGCGGTGCGCGCGAGCCTGGTCGACCCGGACGGCACCGAGCGCCAGGAGCGGGTGCGCAGACTGGGCATCATGTGCGCCGAGGTGTGCGACTCCACGTGCCGCATCCTGGGCGAGGAGAATCGGCAGGACGAGGACGAGATCCGGGTCCGGCTCGACTGGTGCCGCTCGGCCTGCCTGGAGTGCGCCCGCGCCTTCGACGACCAGCCCGGCGCCGAGTCGGCCGCAGCCACCTGCCGGGCGTGCGCCGACGCCTGCTCGGAGTTCCTGCACAGCCTCGTGTGACTTTCCCGCGGCAAGCCCGGAATTCCCCGGGACACGTCATTCCCTATTTCTGAAACACGTTCTACGGTGTGCGCCGTCAGGACCGCCCTTGGGGAGCCTGGAGGCGCCGTGCACCTCGACCACACGCCCGAGCAGCAGCGACTGCGCGCCGAGCTGCGCGCCTACTTCGCGGAACTGGTTCCGGACAACGCCTACGCCCGGTACGCCGACCCGGCCGCCCAGAAGCGGTTCTACCGGGACACCATCCGCCGGCTCGGCACCGACGGCTGGCTCGGCGTCGGCTGGCCGAAGGAGTACGGCGGGCGCGGCATGACGGCGATGGAGCAGTTCATCTTCTTCGACGAGGCCGCGCAGGCCGGCGTACCACTGCCGCTGATGGCACTGAACACGGTCGGCCCGACGCTCATGCGGTTCGGCACCGACGAGCAGAAGGCGTACTTCCTCCCGCGCATCCTCTCCGGCGAGATCGACTTCGCCATCGGCTACAGCGAACCGGACGCCGGCACCGACCTCGCCTCCCTCAGGACCAGGGCCGTACGCGAGGGCGACGAGTACGTCGTCAACGGGCAGAAGATCTGGACGACGAACGGGGACACCGCGGACTGGGTGTGGCTCGCCGTGCGCACCGACCCGGACGCCCCGCCGCACAAGGGCATCACCATGCTGCTGGTGCCGACCTCCGACCCGGGATACTCCTGCACGCTCATCACCACGCTCGCCTCCCACGACACCACCGCGAGCTACTACGAGAACATCCGCGTCCCCCTCTCCCGCCGCGTCGGCGAGGAGAACCAGGGCTGGCGGCTGATCACCAACCAGCTCAACCACGAACGCGTCACCCTCGCCGCGCACGGCACCATGGCCGTCCGCGCCCTGCACGACGTCCAGCGGTGGGCGACGGAGACGAAACTCGCCGACGGCCGCCGCGTGGTGGATCTGGGCTGGGTACGCCGGCTCCTCGCCCGCACCCACACCCGGCTCGACGCGCTGAAGCTCCTGAACTGGCAGATGGTCACGGCCGTCCAGGACGGCACACTCACCCCGCAGGACGCCTCCGCCGTCAAGGTCTACGGCTCCGAGGCCCGCCGCGACGCCTACGCCTGGCTCATGGAGATCGCCGGCGCCGCGGGACCGCTGAAGGAGGGCTCGGCGGGTGCCGTCCTGCACGGCGAACTGGAGCGCGGCTATCGCTCGGCGGTCATCTTCACCTTCGGCGGCGGCAACAACGAGATCCAGCGCGAGATCATCTCCTGGATCGGCCTGGGGATGCCGAGGGTACGGCGCTAGCCTGCGGGCATGGGCGATCCCGGGCTGTTCACGCCGAACTCGGTGACCTGGCAGATGCACGGCGATCCCATGATGTGGGTCGCCGGCGTCCGCGCGCTCTACCTTCAGGCCCTGCACCCGCGCGCGGTCCGCGGGGTCATGCAGAACTCCGACTTCCGGCGCGACGCCTGGGGCCGGCTGATGCGCACCGCGAACTTCGTCGGCACGACGACCTACGGCACCACGCAGGCCGCCGAGCGGGCCGGCGCGCGCGTACGGAAGATCCACAGCATGCTGACGGCCACCGACCCGGACACCGGCGAGCGCTACGGCGTCGACGAGCCCGAACTGCTGCTGTGGGTGCACTGCGCGGAGATCGACTCCTATCTGCACGTGCTGCGCCGCTCGGGCTTCCCGCTCACCGACGCCCAGGCCGACCGGTACATAGCCGAACACCGGGTCAGCGCGCGCCTGGTGGGCCTGGATCCGGAGACCGTACCGGCGAGCCGGGCCGAACTCGCCGCGTACTTCGACAGGGTACGGCCGCAGCTGGCGGCGGGGCGCGAGGCACGCGAGGTGGACGACTTCCTGCTCCGCCCGCCGACGCATCCCCTCCTCGTCCCGGCGCGCGAGGCGCTGTGGCGGCGCGTGGCGCAGTTGGCGTACGCCGCTCTGCCGCCGTACGCCCACGAGCTGTACGGCAGACCGGCCCCCGCACCTGCCGTCGTGACCCGCCGGTTGCGGGCCACGGGCGCGCTGCTGCGCCGCGTTCCGGCACGTGTGCGCTGGCAGCTGCCGCCCAAACACATCCTGAGGGCCATGGCGAGGCTCGGCCCGCAGGCACGTCCGGCACCGTACAAAGTCGGACGATAGACCGCCATACTGGACGGGCAGGGGGGTGTGGCGCGGATCGGGACGGCGCGGTGGGGCGCGGTTCCGAGCCGGCCTCCTGGGCGGCGGGGCGGACGGCGACGGGGGCGGCGGATCGCTATGGGGGAGAACAGGCTGGTTCAGGACCGGTACCGGCTGCTCGACCTGATCGGGCGGGGCGGGATGGGCGAGGTGTGGCGGGCCCGGGACGAGTCCCTCGGCCGGCAGGTCGCCGTGAAGTGCCTCAAGCCGCTCGGCCCCCACCACGATCCGTCCCTCACCCGCGCCCTGCGGGAGCGCTTCCGCCGCGAGGCACGGGTGGCGGCCGCCCTCTCGCACCGCGGGGTGACCGTCGTCCATGACTTCGGCGAGTCCGACGGGGTGCCGTACCTGGTGATGGAGCTGCTGGAGGGCCGGGACCTGAGCCGGCTGCTGGAGGACAACAAGGGGCATCCGCTGCCCGTGGACGACGTGGCGGACATCGCCGCCCAGGTCGCCGCCGCCCTCGCCTACACCCATGAACACGGCGTTGTCCACCGGGACTTGAAGCCGGCCAACATCGTGCGGCTGGCCGACGGCACCGTGAAGATCTGCGACTTCGGCATCGCCCGCCTCGGCCACGACATCGGCTTCACCGCCCGGCTCACCGGCACCGGCGTCGCCCTGGGCACCCCGCACTACATGTCTCCGGAGCAGATCGGCGGCGATGCGGTCGACCAGCGCAGCGACCTGTATTCGCTGGGCTGCGTGCTGTACGAAATCGCCACCGGGGCCCCGCCGTTCGACCTGGAGGACGCCTGGGCGGTCCTCATCGGCCACCGCGACACCCCACCCCGCCCCCCACGCGAACAGCGCCCGGAACTGCCGGTCCACCTGGAGGACGTCATTCTCACCTTGCTGGCCAAACGGCCGGAGGAACGGCCGCAGGATGCCGGGGAGCTGGTCCGCCGTCTCCTGGGCGGCCGCACAACGGCCACCGCCGTTCCTGCCGTTCGCATCCCGGACGTGAGAGACGGAACCCGTCTGCCGTCCTGGACCCGGGACATGACCACCGGCCACAAGGCTCTCAGCGCCGACTTCCACGCACTGCCGCCCGACTCGGGCGCGGCTCTGTCAGTCCGCTGGGTCGCAGCGCCCGGACGGGACGCGGGGCCGTATCCGACAGGCGACCACCGTCACGCGGGCGTGCCCGGTCACGGGGGTCCCGCAGACGCCCGACGACCCCAACCGGTACTTCCCGAGGCGCGCACGGCACTTCCCGAGGAGGGCACCGCTGCCTCCGCCCTCCTGCGCGCCGGCCGGGCCGCCGAGGCGCTGGCCGCCTACACGCATCTCGCGGAGACCAGAGCACGTGTGCTCGGCGGCGACCATCCCGACACCCTCGCCGCCCGCCAGGAGACGGCCTATGTGCTGGGACGGCTGGGCCGCCACTTCGAGGCCCACCAGGTGTACGCGGAGGTGCTGGCCGCCCGGGTGCGCGTCATGGGCCCCGACCATCCCGACACCCTGCGCTGCCGCCACAACCTCGCCTGCACCCTCGGCCGGCTCGGCCGCCTGGACGACGCCTGCCGTACGGCCCTGGAGGTGGCCGCCGCCCGGGCCCGGGTGCTCGGTCCCGACCATCCCGACACCCTGGTCTCGCGCTGCGAGCTCGCCTACGCCGAGGGCCAGTCGGGCCACTGGCAAGAGGCGCTGCGCATCTACCGCGAGGTCGCCGGGGCCAGAGCGCGCGTCCTCGGCGCCGACCACCCCGACACGCTCGCCGCCCGCTACGAGACCGCCCTCAGCCTCGGCCGCCTCGGTCGCAGCGCGGACGCCCTGCGCGTGTACCGCGAGCTGGTCGGGGACCGTACCCGCGTCCAGGGCCCCACCCATCCCGAGACCCTGCGCGCCCGGCACGGCCTCGGGGTCAATCTCGGCCGGCTCGGGTGCTGGGAGGACGCCCTGACCGAGGCCCGGGAGGTGTGCCTGCTCCGCGAGCAGACCCTGGGGCCCGCGCACCCCGACACGCTCGTCAGCCGCCGTGAGGTCGCGGTCGCCCTGGGCTGGCTGGGCCGCTGGGAGGAGGCCCTCACCGAGTACCGGCGGATCACCGCGACCCGCGAGCAGATCCTCGGCCCGGACCACCCCGACACCCTCGCCGGCCGCAACGACGAGGCGCACTGTCTCGAACGCCTGGGCCGCAGCGCCGAGGCGGTGGAGCTGTACCGGCGGGTCGCCGTACTGAGTCGGCAGCGGCCTTCCGGCGGGCGGTGACAGCGGAGCGTCCGGCCGGCCACCGGGCAGCGACGAGGACCACCGGTACGTGCTCTCGCCGACGGGGATCATCCCGTGTTACCAAGAACCATGTCTGCCAACGAGGGAACCCGCGCGTACGACGCCGTCATCGTCGGCGGCGGCCACAACGGCCTGGTCGCCGCCGCCTACCTGGCCCGCGCCGGCCGTTCGGTGCTGGTGCTGGAACGGCTCGACCACACCGGCGGTGCCGCCGTCTCCACCCGCCCCTTCGCCGGTGTCGACGCCCGGCTGTCGCGCTACTCGTACCTGGTCAGCCTGCTGCCGCAGAAGATCGTGCGCGACCTCGCCCTGGACTTCCGCGTCCGCTCCCGCACCATCTCCTCCTACACCCCGGCGGAGCGGGACGGCTGGCCCACCGGACTCCTCGTCGGCGGCGGCGAGTCCCGCACCAGGGAGGCCTTCGCCCGGCTGACCGGCGGCGACGACGAGTACAGGGCGTGGCAGCGCTTCTACGGCATGACCACGCGGGTCGCCGAGCGTGTCTTCCCGACCCTCACCGAGCCCCTGCCCAGCCGCGAGGAGCTGCGCCGCCGCATCGACGACGAGACCGCCTGGCGAACCCTGTTCGAGGAACCGATCGGCGTCGCCGTCGAGGAGAACTTCACGGACGACCTCGTCCGGGGCGTGGTCCTCACCGACGCCCTCATCGGCACCTTCGCCGACGCCCACGACCCCTCCCTGGCCCAGAACCGCTGCTTCCTCTACCACGTCATCGGCGGCGGTACCGGCGCCTGGGACGTGCCCGTCGGCGGCATGGGCGCCCTCACCGACGCCCTGGCCGCCGCCGCCCGGTCGGCGGGCGCGGTCGTCGCGACCGGGCACGAGGCGGTCCGGATCGCCACCGACGGCGAAACCGCCGAGGTCACCTACCGCACGGCCGACGGCGAGGGCGTCGCCGCCGCCCGGCACGTCCTGGTGAACGCCTCTCCGCAGGACCTGGCCACGCTCACCGGCGACGCGGCGCCCGAACCCGCCGAGGGAGCCCAGCTCAAGGTCAACATGCTGCTCACCCGGCTGCCCGGGCTGCGCGACCCGGCCGTCGACCCGCGCGAGGCCTTCGCCGGCACCTTCCACATCGCCGAGGGCTACCGGCAGCTGGCCACCTCCCACGCCCAGGCCGCCGCCGGTGAACTCCCCGCCGTGCCGCCCTCGGAGATCTACTGCCACTCCCTGACCGACCCCACCATCCTCGGCCCCGACCTCGCCGCGCGCGGCTACCAGACGCTCACCCTGTTCGGCCTGCACACCCCCGCCCGGCTCTTCGACCGGGACAACGACGCCGTACGCGACGAACTGCTGAAGTCCACCCTCGCCCAGCTCGACGCCCACCTCGCCGAACCCCTAGCCGACTGCCTGGCCACGGACGCCGACGGTCGCCCCTGCATCGAGGCGAAGACCCCGCTCGACCTCGAACGGGACCTGCGGCTGCCCGGCGGCAACATCTTCCACCGCGCCCTGTCCTGGCCCTACGCGCAGCCGGAAACGGGCCGCTGGGGAGTGGAGACCCGGCACCCGAACGTGCTGCTGTGCGGCGCGGGCGCGGTGCGCGGGGGAGGGGTGAGCGGCGTACCGGGACACAACGCGGCGATGGCGGTGCTGGAGACCACCGCAGAACGCGACAGGGCGAAGTGACGTCACAGCGCGAAAAGAATCTGACGTTCCGTCAGAAAAGCACTTCCGTCGTCCAGCCGACTGCGGCATCCTGCGCCCATGCAGACGGAGCTGAGCAGGAAACTGGGAGTCGAGCACGCCGTCTTCGGCTTCACGCCGTTCCCCGCCGTCGCCGCGGCCATCAGCCGGGCCGGCGGCTTCGGCGTGCTCGGCGCGGTCCGCTACACCGCCCCCGACGACCTCGCACGCGACCTCGACTGGCTCGACGCACACACCGGCGGCCGGCCCTACGGGCTGGACGTCGTCATGCCCGCCAAGAAGGTCGAAGCCCCGGAAAACCACACACTGACCGAGGCAGACGTCGAGGCCATGATCCCCGAGGGCCACCGGGAGTTCGTGCGCGAGACCCTCGCCAAGTACGGCGTCCCGGAGCTGGCCGAGGGCGAGGCGTCCGGGTGGCGCATCACGGGCTGGATGGAGCAGGTCGCCCGTACCCAGCTCGACGTCGCCTTCGACCACCCGATCCGGCTGCTCGCCAACGCCCTCGGCTCCCCGCCCGCCGATGTCGTCGCCCGCGCCCACGACCGGGACATCCTGGTGGCCGCGCTCGCGGGCAGCGCCCGGCACGCCCGCAAGCACCAGGAGGCGGGCATCGACATCGTCGTCGCCCAGGGCTACGAGGCGGGCGGCCACACCGGCGAGATCGCCACCATGGTGCTCACCCCCGAGGTCGTGGAAGCCGTCGACCCGCTGCCCGTGCTGGCCGCGGGAGGCATCGGCAGCGGACAGCAGGTGGCCGCGGCCCTCGCCCTCGGCGCCCAAGGAGTATGGCTGGGCTCGCTATGGCTGACCACCACAGAGGCGGACCTGCACTCCGCCGCCCTGACCCGCAAACTCCTCGCCGCCGGCTCCGGCGACACCGTCCGCTCCCGTGCCCTGACGGGCAAGCCCGCACGTCAGCTCCGTACCGAGTGGACCGACGCGTGGGACGACCCGGCCGGACCCGGCACCCTGCCCATGCCGCTGCAGGGCCTGCTGGTGGCCGAAGCGGTCTCCCGCATCCAGAAGTACGAGGTCGAACCGCTGCTCGGCACCCCGGTCGGCCAGATCGTCGGCCGGATGAGCAGTGAACGCAGCGTCCAGGCCGTCCTCGACGACCTCACCCGCGGCTTCGAGGAGGCCGTGGACCGCATCAACCGCATCGCCGGAAGGAGCGGCCAGTCGTGAGCACACCCCCTGCCGGTTTCTGGGCCCAGGCCGCCCAGCACCCCGACCGCACCGTCCTGGTCGCCCCCGACGGCGAGGAGTGGACCGCCGAACGCCTGCACTCCGCCGCCAACAAGCTCGTCCACGGGCTGCGCGCGGCCGGACTGGAACGCGGTGACGCCTTCGCCGTCGTCCTGCCCAACGGCGTCGAGTTCCTCACCGCCTACCTGGCCGCCACCCAGGCCGGCCTCTATCTGGTCCCGGTCAACCACCACCTCGTCGGCCCCGAGATCGCCTGGATCGTCGCCGACTCGGGCGCCAAGGTGCTCCTGGCCCACGAGCGGTTCGCCGACGCGGCGCGCCGGGCCGCCGACGAGGCCGGACTCCCGGCCACGCACCGCTACGGGATCGGTGCGGTCGACGGCTTCCGGCCGTACGCCGAACTCCTCGACGGGCAGCCCAAGTCGCCCCCCTCCGGCCGCGAACTCGGCTGGGTCATGAACTACACCTCGGGTACGACGGGACGCCCGCGCGGCATCCGCCGTGCACTGCCCGGCAGGCCGCCCGAGGAGTCCTACCTGGGCGGCTTCCTCGGGATCTTCGGCATCAAGCCGTTCGACGACAACGTCCACCTGGTCTGCTCGCCGCTCTACCACACGGCCGTCCTGCAGTTCGCGGGCGCGTCCCTGCACATCGGCCACCGCCTGGTCCTGATGGACAAGTGGACCCCCGAGGAGATGCTCCGCAGCATCCACACCCACCGCTGCACGCACACCCATATGGTCCCCACCCAGTTCCACCGCCTGCTGGCCCTCCCCGACGAGGTGAAGGCCCGCTACGACGTGTCCTCCATGCGGCACGCCATCCATGGCGCGGCCCCCTGCCCCGACCACGTCAAGCGAGCCATGATCGACTGGTGGGGGCACTGCGTCGAGGAGTACTACGCGGCCAGCGAGGGCGGCGGTGCGTTCGCCACCGCGGAGGACTGGCTGAAGAAGCCCGGGACGGTCGGCAGGGCCTGGCCCATCAGCGAACTCGCGATCTTCGATGACGACGGCAACCGGCTCCCACCGGGACAACTGGGCACCGTCTACATGAAGATGAGCACCGGCGGCTTCTCGTACCACAAGGACGAGACCAAGACCCGCAAGAACCGCATCGGCGACTTCTTCACCGTCGGCGACCTCGGCTACCTGGACGAGGACGGCTACCTCTTCCTGCGCGACCGCAAGATCGACATGATCATCTCCGGCGGGGTCAACATCTACCCGGCCGAGATCGAGTCCGTGCTGCTCTCCCACCCGGCCGTCGCCGACGCCGCCGCCTTCGGCATCCCGCACGACGACTGGGGCGAGGAGGTCAAGGCGGTCGTCGAGCCGGCCCCCGGCCATGAACCGGGCCCGGCCCTCGCCACCGCCCTGCTCGACCACTGCGCCGAACGGCTCGCCGGCTACAAGCGGCCCAAGAGCATCGACTTCATCGCCGAGATGCCCCGCGATCCCAACGGCAAGTTGTACAAGCGGCGGTTGCGGGACCCGTACTGGCAGGGGCGTACGCGGGCGGTGTGACCGCGTCCCGGCGCGAAGCGGGAACGGCCTCAAGGGCGGTGGTGCGGACCGCCCTTCAGGAACCCGGCGAGACCGGCGGCGTCGGTGCCGGCCTTGCGGTAGACGCTGGAGAGCAGCTGCCGCACGCCCTGCTCGGTCAGGCGCAGTTCCTTGGCGATCACCGCCACCGGGTGTCCCTGGACGCTCAGTTCGGCCGTACGGCGTTCCTGGGCGGTCAGCGTGTCCACCTGGACGTAGCGCAGCGGCAGCGGGCGCAGTCCGGCTGCCGAGAGCTCTGCCCTGGCCCGGGCGGCGAGTCCCTCGGCCCCGCAGTGGACGGCTCCCTCCAGGCCCTGGTAGAGCCGGTCGGCGGCCTCCTGCAGCCGCCCGTTGCGGGACAGCGCGGCGCCGTGACCGATCTGGGCGCGGGCGAGTTCGTAGGCGGCGGGCGACTGCTCCAGGTGGTCGACGGCCTGCGCGTACAGATCGAGTGCCGCAGTCCCGCCGGTCACCTCGGCAAGGGTGTGCAGGGCCTGGCCGACGATGGAGGCGGCGCCGAAGTGCTGGGCGCGGCGGACGGCATCCCGGGCGTGGGCGATCGCCGCGTCCGGGGCGGTGGCGGCGAGCGCGGTCGCGAGCCGCAGCTGCCACGGGCACCAGGCCGGGTTGCGCCAGGCCCGTTCGTCCAGCCAGTTCCCGACCGCGGACAGCAGCTTGGCCGCTTCCGCGTGCCGTCCCTCCGCCAGGAGCAGTTCCGCGTACACGGTGCGCGGGTCCGGATAGATGACGGCGTTCGGCGCCATCTCACCGAAGTGGTGGTCGTCGGCGAGTGCGCGGGCCTCGGCGATGCGCCCACGGGCCAGCAGCGTCTGGATCAGGACGCTGACGCCGTACCACTGGGCGGCGACGACCCCTTCCACCTTGTCGGCGATGCGCAGGCCTTCGCGGACCAGCTCCTCGGCCTCCGCCAGGCAACCGCGGTGATAGCGCACGTAGCCGGCGATGGTCTGGCCGAAGGCCAGGTGCGAGCCGTGCCAGCCCCTGCCCGCGCACTCGGCGATCCCCTTCTCGAACAGCTCCTCGGCCCGCCGCGGCTGGTCGGCGTACATGAAGACCAAGGCGACGGAAAGGGGTACCTCGAAGCCCCGGTTCTCGTCGGTCCAGCTCATGCCGCCCCGCAGGGACTTCTCGGCATACGTGAGGGCGGTCCGGCGCGGTTCGCCGCGCAGGACGGCATCCCAGGCCCGCAGTCCCAGGATGTAACGCTCCTCCAGCCTGCGACCGGGCAGCTGCTCGGCCAGGCGCGCCAGCGTCCGGGAGCGGGCGGGTGAGTCGGGATCGTCGGCGCGCATCGTGCTCCAGACGAACTGATCCGCCTGCATCCGCAGTTTGACGCGCGGATTCGTGGCCTGCCGTGCCTCCTCGGCGGCCACGGCCACGGCCTCGGCCATCCGGTCGGTGTGGGCCAGCGCCGTCGTCAGCCGATAGACGATGGAGGCGCGCAGATCGGGGTCGACGTCCGGCTCCGCCAGCGCCTGGCGAAGATGCCGCACCGTGGCCGTGGGCTCGATCAGGAACGTGGCGCACGCGAGTTCGTGCAGAACCGCGGCACGGTCCTCGGGGAGGGGTGGCTCCTGCATCGCACGGTCCAGCAGACGCCGGGCGGCCTCGGTGGCCCCGGCGCGAAGGTACTCGCGAGCGGCCTCGCGCAGACACGCCACCGTCTCGGTGCTGCCCTCGCAGGGCACCTCCAGCAGATGCCGGGCGGCGGCGGTGGGGCCGTATCCCGCAGCCAGGACGGCCTCCGCGGCCGCGTTGTGCAGACCGGCCCGGAAGCCGGTGCGGATGGACCGGTAGATCGTCGTGGCGATCAGCGGGTGCACGAATTCGAGCTCGCCCTCCGGACCACGGCCGTCGGCGAGGATCCGGGCCGCGCGCAGCTTCTGGGTCGCCTCGGCGGCGGCCTCCTCGCCGAGCACCGCGATGGTCGCGGCGAGCTGCGGTGAGAAGGGCGAACCCAGTACGGCAGCGGTGTGCGCGAAGCGGACGGTTGCGGTGTCGAGCCGTTCCAGACGCTCGATCAGTCCGGGGCCCTTGATCGCCGCGGCGAGTTCCCGCATCGCGGGCAGGTCGTCCGCGGTGCCGCTCAGTTTCCGCTCGGCGAGCCCGATCGCGAGCTCCACCGTTTCGAAGGGGCTCCCGCCGGTGGCCGACCAGCATTCCTTGCAGAACACGTCCTCGGCCGCCTCACCGACCTCGTTCCTGATGATCTGCGCCACGCCGTCGGCGGTGAGATGTGCCAGGTCCTGAAGGCGGTCCCCGTGACGTCCGACGAGCGTGCGGAGTTCACCCGCGTCGGACGGCAGCTCGTCGGGCCGGTAGGCGATCACAATCAGCAGGGGAAGGTCATCGATGCGTGACGCGAAGGAACCCAGCCAGCTGAGGGATTCGGTGTCCGCCCAGTGCAGGTCGTCCAGGAGCAGCACCACGGGCGCCTTCTTCATGATGAGGCGCGTCATGACCCAGTCGAGACCTTCGCGGACCCCGGTCGGGTCCGGTGCCGGGGCAGGGCCCCTCGCCTCGAGACCGAGCACGCCGGCCATGACGTCGTACCAACTCCCGAGGAGGGCGCGGAGTTCCGCCCCCTCCATCCTCGCCAGCCAGGGCTGCACCAACTGGCGCACCACGCGGAATGCCGATCCCTGTTCCGTCTCCCCGCCCCTGCCCGACAGCACGGTGAATCCGGATGCCGCGGCCCGCTCACGTGCCTGCGTGATGAGTGCCGTCTTGCCCAGCCCGGCAGGTCCGCTGAAGGCGAGCAGCCCCCTGCGCCTCGCCCGCGGCACGCCGTCGGTCGTGCGTCGCAGTTCCTCGAACGCCGCGTCTAGCGCCTGAAGTTCCCGTCGGCGCTCGATCAACGTCCGTTGCTCGGTGACCGGGTGCCGCGGCTCCGTCGCCATGTGCCGTACCGCCTTCTGTCATTCGGCTCAGGACAGCCGAGAGTACGCCTCGCCGAGGTGGGGCCGGCCGGATTGGGCACCATCGGGTGAATCATGAACTGTAGGTGGGAGAATGCCCCTGCGCTGGGTATGAGACACGGATGGACGGCTCCCGGTGCTGCTGTGGCAGGTGCACGTCAGGACGGGCTACGGCACGGCGGGCACCGACGTCACATCCGCGTAGCGCGGCACGGTGCGGGACCAGTCGTAGCACCCGCGGATCCAGCCGGTCATGCACTCCACATAGCCGACTCCCGCGGGGCTCAACTCCGGTTTGATCCCGTCATAGAGCCTCTGGAACTCCTCGATCGTGCTGTTGATCTCCTCGATGGCCAGGAGGACGGCGGTCTGCAGAGAGCATCGGTGCTCGCGCCGGCGGGCCAGGGCCAGGTTGATCATCTCGCCCGCGCGCTGTTCTTTCACCGCGGAGAACAGGTCGGCCGTCCACACCGCCGCGTCGGCCGACAGCCGGTTCAGCCGCCGCACCACGGGATGATGGACCTCGGCGGCGGTCGGTGCGAGGGGCTGGGCGGCCTCGTACAGCGGGTGGAACGGCTCGACGCCCGCGGTCAGCGACCGTATGGAGGTGCAGTCGCCGGTGCGCAGGAGGAAGGGGTGGGTCTGGGCCACGGCTTCGTACAACAGGCCGTGCACGTATTCACGGCTCAGCCCGGCCCATCGAGCGGCCTGTGCGGGTGTGCACCGCTCCCGGACCTGTCGGTGGAGATCGGCCAGGGCCGCTCCGAGCGGAGTGCTGGGCGGCCGGCCGTCGCGCAGAATCTCCACGCTTTCGCACAGCATGGGCAGCAGCCTGCCCGGAGACTGCCGGCCGACGTGCTCCGCAAGGTCATCGAAGATGAACTGGTAAGCGATCTGGTGCGCCACGATCTGGAGGAGGCCGGCGTCCACGGTGGGGCTGGTGTGGGACGCGAGTTCGGCGGGCCGGGTGCGGGCGATCATCGCCGCCACATCCGGTTCGTCGGTCAGCCCCCATACCCTCAGCCATGCGTCGACGCCGGCCGCGGCTGCGGCTTCATTAGGGTTCCGCCGGAACGGGAAAGGCATGTGGATGTGGGTGTCGATCAGGTCCCGGAGGGTGGAGACCGGCAATCGGTCCGGTACGCCGAGCGCGATTTCCTCATGTGTTGTCGACAATGTGGTCACCTGCCGTTCGGCTGTCCGGTGTGCGCTGGGCGGCTGCTGCCCGGGGCGTGAGCGAGGCGGCGGAGTGCATGCGGGAACGGGGTTCGCAGGTCATGACCAGTGAACGGGGCCCCATGGTGATCCCGGGGCGCGGTTTCTGATCGACATACCCCGGCAGGTGCCGCAGGCGCCGGCGGCGGGCGATGGTCGCGAGCGCCAGGGTGGCCTCCACCATCGCGAACTCGTCGCCGAGGCATTTGCGGTTGCCTGCGGAGAACGGCATCATCGCGCGGCGCTGCCCGGCGGTGGGCTGCCCCGGCAGCCAGCGGTCGGGGTCGAAACGCTCGGGGTCGGGGAACGACGAGGGATCGTGGTGCAGGAGGTAGGGGCTGTACAGGACGGCGGCTCCTTCGGGCAGACGGCACCCGGCGAGTTCCGTCTCCCTGGTGGTGACACGGGTGAAGAGCCAGCCGGGTGACGAGTGGCGCAGCGTCTCCGAGACGACGCACCGGGTGTAGACGAGGTGCGGCAGATCGTCGGGACCGGGCCGCCGACCGTCGGCGAGGACGGAGTCGAGCTCGGCGTGCAGGCGGCGCTCCGCAGCCGGATGGCGGGCCAGCAGGCTGAAGGTGCCGGCCAGCGCCAGGGCCTGGGTCTCGACGCCCGTGAGCAGCAGTGTGATCAGGTGGTCGTGGACCTCCTGGTCGGTGATCGCCGCCATCTCCCCGTCGCCACGCGCGGCCGTCAGCAGGGTTCCCAGCACGTCGTCGCGGTCGGGACCCCGGCGACGCTCCGCGATCACCGCGTCGATGATCGCGTGCAGACGGGAAAGTGCGCGCCGGTAGCGGCGGTTGGCGGGTGCGGGAAGGCGGAACAGGGCGTCGACCGGTACCACCGTGCGGACGAACAGGCCACGGACGACGTCGGTGAGACACTCCCGCACCTCGGCGGTCGTCGTGTCGTCCAGCGAGTCGGAGAGCAGGACCCGGCTGATCACGCGGGTCGTGAGGGTCGTCATCGCCTCGGTGACGGGAACCGTCCGGCCCGTCTGCCACGTCTCGCACACCGACTCGGCCTCCTCGGTGACGAGGTCCGTGTAGTGGACGACGTGGGAGGGACGGAAGCCGGGTTGCAGCAGCGCCCGCTTGTTCCGGTGCGTCGCCTGGCGGCAGGTGACGAGACCGTCTCCCATCAGCTTCCCGAGCCTGTCGTACAGCGGGCCCCCCTTGTCGAAGGTGTGCGGATCCATGAGCACTTCGTGGACCAGCTCCGGATGGCACACCATCCAGGCACGCTGGGGGCCCAGTCGTATCTCGACCAGATCGCCGTGCGCGGGCAAAGAATTCAGAAACGCCAGCGGTCGACGGTAGAAGGCGATACCGTGGCCAAGGAGCGGGAATATGCCGGGAGCAGTACCTGTCCTCCAGACTCGCTTCTGTTCAGGCACAGCACGGCTCATGGATACCTCCTGCGCGACGTGACACGCGAAATGTGTGAACGTGCTACGGACTAGACCTGAGACTTGTCTTGCCCAGGTTCAACGGTGCGCGGTGTCCGGAAACCTTTCTCCAAAGGGGCGCACAGGGGCACGCAGAAGCAAAAAGTTGCACTCGGTGAATGTCCGTCGATGCTTGACCTGCCTCCGCGGCACACCGAGGATCATGAGCCATGACGCAGGGACACGGCAGCACCGTCGACGGAGTGCTGCGCCGCAGCGCCCGACGCACCCCGGCCCGCCTCGCGGTGGAGTACGGCGAACGCCGCTGGACGTACGAGGAGCTCGACGACGCCGTCTCCCGTGCCGCCTCGGTACTGCTCGCGCAGGGCCTCACGCCCGGCGACCGGGTCGGCGCCTACGGCCACAACTCCGACGCCTACCTCATCGGCTTCCTCGCCTGCGCCCGCGCGGGCCTGGTCCATGTGCCGGTCAACCAGAACCTCACCGGGGACGACCTCGCGTACCTCGTCGGCCAGTCCGGCAGCACCCTCGTCCTCACCGACCCCGACCTCGCCGGCCGGATCCCCGACGGGGTACGCGTGCTGCCGCTGCGCGACGCCCCGGACTCGCTCCTCGCCAGGCTGGGCGGCACACCGCCGTACGACGGGCCCCCACCCCGCACCGAGGACCTGGTGCAGCTGCTGTACACCTCCGGTACGACCGCCCTGCCCAAGGGCGCGATGATGACCCACCGGGCCCTGGTGCACGAGTACCTGAGCGCCATCACCGCCCTCGACCTCAGCGCCGGTGACCTGCCGGTGCACGCGCTGCCGCTGTACCACTCGGCGCAGATGCACGTGTTCCTGCTGCCCTACCTCGCGGTCGGTGCGACGAACATCATCCTGGACGCGCCGGACGGGGACCGGCTCTTCGACCTCGTCGAAGCGGGCCGCGTGGACAGCCTGTTCGCGCCGCCCACGGTGTGGATCGGCCTGGCGAACCGGCCCGACTTCGCCACCCGCGACCTCGACGGCCTGCGCAAGGCCTACTACGGCGCGTCGGTCATGCCCGTCCCGGTCCTGCAGCGGCTGCGCGAGCGCCTTCCGCGACTGGCCTTCTACAACTGCTTCGGGCAGAGCGAGATCGGCCCGCTGGCCACGGTGCTCGGCCCCGGCGAACACGAGGGACGGCTGGACTCCTGCGGCCGTACCGTGCTGTTCGTGGACGCGCGCGTCGTGGACGACAAGGGCGAGGACGTGCCCGACGGCACGCCGGGCGAGATCGTCTACCGCTCACCGCAGTTGTGCGAGGGCTACTGGGACAAGCCCGAGGAGACCGCCGAGGCCTTCCGGGACGGCTGGTTCCACTCCGGCGACCTCGCGGTGCGTGACGCCGACGGCTACCTCACGATCGTGGACCGGGTGAAGGACGTCATCAACTCCGGTGGTGTCCTGGTGGCCTCGCGCCAGGTCGAGGACGCGCTCTACACCCACGAGGCCGTCGCCGAGGCAGCCGTGATCGGCCTGCCCGACGAGCGGTGGATCGAGGCTGTGACGGCGGTCGTCGTCCCGCGCGGCGAGGTGACGGAGGCTCAGCTCATCGAGCACGTGAAGGAGAAGCTCGCGCCCTTCAAGGCACCCAAGCGGGTTCTGTTCGTGGACGAGTTGCCGCGCAACGCCAGCGGGAAGATCCTCAAGCGCGAACTGCGCTCTCGCTTCAGCGGTTAGCCGGAGCCGCCGACGGCAGCTTCCGTACGACCGTCTGCGGGTCGCCCCGGTCACGTGGCAGGGCTTCGCGTCGGTCCTACCCGGCGTCCTTGGGGCGCAGGTCCACGATCCGCCGGATCTTGCCGACCGAGCGCTCCAGCGACTCCGGCTCCACGATCTCCACGTCGACGGACACCCCGATCCCGTCCTTCACGGCCGCGACGATGGACCGGGCCGCCGCGTTGCGTGTCTCCGGGCTCGCGTCCGGGCGGGCCTCGGCGCGCACGGTCAACCGGTCCAGCCGGCCCTCCCGGGTCAGCCGGAGCTGGAAGTGGGGCGCCACGCCGGGCGTGCGCAGCACGATCTCCTCGACCTGGGTCGGGAACAGGTTGACCCCGCGCAGGATCACCATGTCGTCACTGCGCCCGGTGATCTTCTCCAGCCGCCGGAACGCCCGCGCCGTTCCGGGCAGCAGCCGGGTGAGGTCGCGGGTGCGGTACCGGATGACCGGCATGGCCTCCTTGGTCAGTGAGGTGAACACCAGCTCGCCCCGCTCGCCGTCCGGCAGTACCTCACCCGTGACCGGATCGACCACCTCCGGATAGAAGTGGTCCTCCCACACGGTCAGCCCGTCCTTGGTCTCCACGCACTCCTGAGCCACACCCGGGCCGATCACCTCGGACAGGCCGTAGATGTCGACGGCGTCGATCGCGAACCGCTCCTCGATCTCGCGCCGCATCTGCTCGGTCCAGGGCTCCGCCCCGAAGATGCCCACGCGCAACGAGGTGGCGCGCGGGTCCACGCCCTGCCGCTCGAACTCGTCCAGCAGCGTGAGCATGTAGGAGGGGGTCACCATGATGACGGCCGGCTGCAGGTCCTGGATCAGCTGCACCTGACGGGCCGTCATGCCGCCGGAGGCCGGCACGACCGTACAACCCAGGCGCTCCGCGCCATAGTGGGCGCCGAGACCGCCGGTGAACAGCCCATAGCCGTACGCCACATGCACGAGGTCACCGGGCCGTCCGCCGGCCGCCCGGATCGACCGCGCCACCATGTCGGCCCACATGGAAAGGTCGTTGTCCGTGTAGCCGACCACCGTGGGGCGCCCGGTGGTGCCGCTGGAGGCGTGCAGCCGGCGGATCCGCTCTCGCGGCACGGCGAACATGCCGTACGGATAGTTCTCCCTGAGGTCGGCCTTGGTCGTGAACGGGAAACGGGCCAGGTCGGCGAGGGAGCGGCAGTCCTCGGGGCGGACGCCGGCCTTGTCGAAGGACTCCCGGTAGAACGGCACGTTGTCGTAGGCGTGCCGCAGCGAGGTGCGCAGCCGCTCCAGCTGAAGCTCCCGCAGCTCCTCGGGCCCGAGCCGTTCGCCCGCGTCGAGCAGGTCCGCCGCATCCGCCATCGAGTCGTCTCCCTCACCGCACTCACATACCGGACGACCGATCATTCGGTAGTTCCGTTCGGGGCCAGTAATTCAGGCCATGCGATTCCAGGCAAGAGGGCTGCGAGGATTTTCTGTCCCCGCCGCGTCCGGACCGGGCAGAGGGAGCTGCGCAGGAACCGGTGACCTTTTCCCGTTGCGCCGCCCAGGGGTGCCCCGACATGATCATCCCCATGCCGAACCTCACCGCGCCCGACGGGACCCGGCTCGCCTACCACCTGCGGGGTGCCGGTGAGCCTCTCGCTGTCCTGCCCGGCGGGCCCCTGCGTGCCTCCGCCTATCTCGGCGACCTCGGCGGGCTGGCCGCGCACCGGCGCCTGGCCCTGCTGGACCTGCGGGGCACCGGTGACTCGGCGCGGCCGGCGGACCCGGCGACGTACCGCTGTGACCGCATGGTCGAGGACGTGGAGGTGTGGCGCGCACACATGGGTCTGGAGCACATGGATCTGCTCGCCCACTCGGCGGGCGCGGCCCTGGCCATGCTCTACGCGGCCCGCCATCCGCAGCGGATCCGGCGGCTGCTGCTCATCACACCCAACCCGTCCGCCCTGGGTCTGCGGGCGACCCCCGAGGACCGGCTGGCCGCGGCCCGGCTGCGCGCGGACGAGCCGTGGTTCGCGCAGGCGTACCCCGCCTTCCGGGCCTGGCTGGCGGGCGACGCGGACTTCGACGACGCGTTCCTGCCGTTCTTCCACGGCCGCTGGGACGACGCCGCCCGCGCGCACTCCGACGCCGAGCTGGAGCAGACCAACGAGGAGGCGGCGGAGCACTACTTCGCCGACGGTGCCTTCACCCCGGACGCGACCCGGACCGCCCTCGCCGCGCTGACCGCGCCGGTCCTCGTCCATGCCGGGGAACTCGACGGCGGTCCACGCCCGGCCCTCGCCCGCCGTGCCGCCGAGGCCTTCGCCCGGGCGGAGCTCGCCGTCCAGCCCGGCGCCGGCCACTATCCCTGGCTGGACGACCCGGAGTGGTTCGTCCGGCGCACCCTCGCCTTCCTGGACCGGCCGCTGGGCGCCGCTCTGCCCTCGGCAGAGTAGGCGGCCGGTGACGGGCGGCCCCGATTAGCGTGTCCGGCATGGACACCGCGACGCTGCACACCGGCGAGGCGAACGGCATCACCCTGGCCTGGCGGGCCTGGGGACCGGCGGACGCCCCGCCCGTCGTGCTGCTGCACTGCCGGGGCTCCGACGGCGGGGACTGGACGCACCTCGCCGAGCGGCTGGCAACACCCCCGCGCCCCCGCCGGGTGTACGCCCCCGACCTGCGCGGCCACGGACACAGCGACTGGCCGGGGGACTACCCGGCCGAGGCGATGAGCGACGACGTCCGTGCCCTGCTGTCCGCACTCGGGCACGACAGCGCCGATGTCGTGGGCCATTCGCTGGGCGGGATCGTCGCCTACCTGCTGGCGCAGCGCCACCCCGGGGTCGTACGACGCCTGGTGCTGGAGGACGTCTGCGCACCCGTTCCGCTCGACCCGCCCCGCCCGCCCGCCGAACGGCCCGCGGGAGAGCTGCCGTTCGACTGGGCGATGGTGCGGGCCACCGACGCGCAACGCAACGCCCCTGATCCTGTGTGGTGGGACCACATGGACCGGATCACCATGCCGACGCTGGTCATCGGGGGTGGCACCACCAGTCTCATCCCGCAGGACCAGGTCGCGCAGCTCGCCCGGCTGATCCCGGACGCCTCGCTGGTGACCGTGGACGCGGGGCACCTGGTGCACGAGTCCTGCCCGGAGGAATTCCTCGCCCTGGTACGGGATTTCCTCGACCGCTGATCACGGGCACCGCCGGGTCCAGCGCGGCTGCGGCCCGAGCGCCGCCGGAAACCGGTCCCGACACCGCGGCGTGCTACCGCTCGTCGGCCGCGACGGCCACCTCCCGGGCCCACCGGTAGTCGGCCTTGCCGCTCGGGGACCGCTGGATGGACTCCGTGACGACCAGTTGACGGGGGATCTTGTAACCGGCCAGCCGGGTACGGCAGTGGCTCTGGATGTCGGCCAGCGAGGGCCGCGCCGCTCCCTCGCGCAGCTGCACCACGGCCGCCACATGAGTGCCCCAGGTGGCGTCCGGCACCCCGGCGACCAGGGCGTCGTACACATCCGGATGCGCCTTGAGCGCCTGCTCGACCTCCTCGGGGTACACCTTCTCGCCCCCGGTGTTGATGCACTGCGAGCCGCGGCCGAGCACGGTGACCACGCCGTCCTCGTCGACCGTCGCCATGTCGCCCAGCAGGACCCAGCGCTGTCCGTCCTTCTCGAAGAAGGTCTCGGCCGTCTTCCGCGGGTCGTTGTAGTAGCCCAGCGGCACATGGCCGCACTGGGCGACCCGGCCGATCTCGCCCGCGGTGACCGTCTCGTGCGTCGCCGGGTCAACCACGCGGGTACGGGAGTTGACCCGGATGCGGAAGCCGCGCTCGGGCCCCGAGTCCTCCGTCGCCGTACCGTTGAAACCGGACTCGGAGGAGCCGAAGTTGTTGAGGAGCATGGCGTTCGGGACCAGCTCGCGGAACTGCCGGCGCACCGTCTCGGACATGATCGCGCCCGACGAGGACACGCTGAACAGGGCCGAGCAGTCCGTGCCCTTCATCGGCCCGCTCAGCGCGTCGATCAGCGGCCGGAGCATTGCGTCGCCGACCAGCGACATGCTGGTGACCTTCTCCTTCTCGACGGTCCGCAGCACCTCCTCCGGCACGAACTTACGGTGCAGTACGACACGTTGGCCGAAGTTGAAACCGATGAACGCCGTCAGCGTGGAGGTGCCGTGCATCAGCGGGGGAGTGGGGAAGAAGGTGATCCCGGAGCCGCCGGCGGCGACCCGCTCGGCCAGCTCCTGAGGCGTCTTGACCGGCTCCCCGGTCGGCGCCCCGCCGCCCAGCCCGGCGAAGAACAGGTCCTCCTGGCGCCACATCACCCCCTTGGGCATACCGGTCGTGCCGCCGGTGTAGATGATGAACTGGTCGTCGCCGGAGCGGACCGGGAAGTCCCGTACGGGCGAGCCGGCTGCCTCCGCGCCGGCGAACGCCACCGCGCCCGGCACCCCGCCCGCCTCCGGACCGACCCGCAGCAGATGCCGCAGCTTCGGCACCCGTGGCAGGGCGCCCGCCACCCGGTCCGCGAACTCCGCGTCGAAGACCAGTGCGACCAGATCGGCGTCCCGGTAGAGGTAGACCAGCTCCTCCTCGACATAGCGGTAGTTGACGTTCACCGGGACGATCCGTGCCTTGAGGCAGGCCAGCACGGTCTGCAGGTACTCGACGCCGTTGTACAAGTGCAGGCCGAGGTGTTCGCCCGGGCGTATCCCGCTGTCGAGGAGGTGGTGGGCGATGCGGTTGGCGGCCGCGTCCAGCTCCGCGTACGTCAGGCGGCGCTCCGCACCGGTGCCGGGGTGATCGGCGTACACGAGCGCCTCGCGGTCCGGGACCACGTCGACGACCGACTCGAACAGGTCGGCAAGGTTGTACTCCACCGCTCCTCCTGACCCCGGCAGTCCTGACGAACAAAGGCGCAACGGTCGCATCGCCGGTCATCAGAGCAAAGAGCGCGGCAACTGTGAAGGGCCCGCGGCAACAAATCTGACTGTCTGTCAGAAAACTCTTGAAGCTCCCTTGAAGTGCCTCCCCGCCTCCTGCAACCTGTTCTCGTTCTCACCGAGGGGAGAAAGCCCATGGGCGGGACGGAACACCTCACCGTGCGGCGCGAGGGCGCCACACTCGTGCTCGCGCTCAACAGGCCCGACGCAAGGAACGCGCTCTCGCTCCCGATGCTCGTCGGCCTGTACGACGGCTGGATCGAGGCCGACGCGGACGACGGGATCCGCTCGATCGTGCTCACCGGGTCCGGCGGCTCCTTCTGCGCCGGCATGGACCTCAAGGCGCTCGCCGGCAACGGCATGGTGGGGGAGCACTACCGCGACCGGCTCAAGGCCGACCCGGACCTGCACTGGAAGGCGATGCTGCGCCACCACCGCCCGCGCAAACCGGTCATCGCGGCCGTCGAGGGGTACTGCGTGGCGGGCGGCACCGAGATCCTCCAGGGCACCGACATCCGGGTCGCGGGCGAGTCCGCGACCTTCGGGCTGTTCGAGGTCAGGCGCGGACTGTTCCCGATCGGCGGCTCCACCGTCCGGCTGCAGCGCCAGATCCCGCGCACCCACGCCCTGGAGATGCTGCTCACCGGACGGCCGTACACCGCCCAGGAAGCCGCCGGCATCGGGCTGATCGGCCGAGTCGTCCCCGACGGCACCGCGCTCGATGCGGCCCTGGAGATCGCCGGGCAGATCAACGCCTGCGGCCCGCTCGCCGTCGAGGCCGTCAAGGCGTCGGTGTACGAGACCGCCGAGATGACGGAGACCGACGCACTCGCGGCCGAACTCGCGCGCGGCTGGCCGGTCTTCGACACCGCCGACGCCAAGGAAGGCGCCCGCGCCTTCGCGGAGAAACGGCCGCCCGTCTACAAGCGGGCCTGAACCGCCGAAGGAGTCCCCAAGGATGCCCGAAGTCCTCAAAGCGCCCCTCGTCGTCGAATTCCCCTTCACCCGCTCCCTCGGCCCGGTGCAGAGCGCCTTCCTCACCGGCCTGCGTGAACGCGTCGTCCTCGGCGTGAGGACCACCGACGGACGCGTCCTCGTCCCGCCCGTCGAGTACGACCCCGTCACCGCCGAGGAGATCCGCGACCTGGTGGAGGTCGCCCCCACGGGCACCGTCACCACCTGGGCCTGGAACCACGAGCCCCGCCGCGGCCAGCCCCTCACCACCCCCTTCGCCTGGGTTCTCGTCCGGCTCGACGGCGCCGACACCGCCCTGCTGCACGCCCTCGACGCCCCCGGCCCCGACGCCGTACGCACCGGCATGCGGGTCCGCGTCCGCTGGGCCGCGGAACGCACCGGCGCCATCACCGACATCGCCTGCTTCGAGCCGTACGGCGGCGAACCGGAGCAACCGGGGGGCCACAGCGGCGAATTCGCCGACCCGCTCACCCAGATCGTCGCCCCCGCCCGCCTCGACTACACCTACTCACCCGGCCGCGCCCAGTCCGACTACATCCGCGCCCTCTCCGACCGGCGGACCGTCGGCGAACGCTGCCCCTCCTGCCGCAAGGTGTACGTCCCGCCGAGGGGTGCGTGCCCCACATGTGGCGTGGCCACAGCGGAACGGGTCGAGGTGGGCCCGCGCGGCACGGTCACCACCTTCTGCATCGTCAACATCAAGGCGAAGAACCTCGACATCGACGTTCCCTACGTCTACGCGCACATCGCGCTCGACGGCGCCGACCTCGCCCTGCACGCCCGGATCGGCGGCATCCCCTACGACCAGGTGCGCATGGGCCTGCGCGTCGAACCCGTGTGGACCGAGGGCGCCCGCTACCCCGACCACTACCGGCCCACCGGCGAACCCGACACCGACTACGACACCTTCAAGGAGCTGCTGTGACCCGGGAGATCGCGGTCGTCGCCTTCGCCCAGACCGACCACCGGCGCTCCACCGAGGAGTCCTCCGAGGTCGAGATGCTCATGCCGGTGCTGCACGAGGTCCTCGCGCAGACCGGCCTGAGAACCGCCGACATCGGCTTCACCTGCTCCGGCTCCAGCGACTACCTCGCCGGCCGCGCCTTCTCCTTCACCCTCGCCCTCGACGGCGTCGGCGCCTGGCCGCCGATCTCCGAGTCCCATGTCGAGATGGACGGCGCCTGGGCGCTGTACGAGGCCTGGACCAAGCTGCTCACCGGCGACGCCGACACCGCGCTCGTCTACTCCTACGGCAAGTGCTCACCCGGCTCGGTGCGGGACGTGCTCACCCGCCAGCTGGACCCGTACTACGTCGCACCCCTGTGGCCCGACTCCATAGCCCTGGCCGCACTGCAGGCACAGGCTCTCATGGATGCCGGGCACACCGACGAACCGGCGCTCGCGGCCGTCGGCGCCCGCAGCCGACAGGACGCGGAAGCCAATCCGCATGCCCAGCTCAAGGGGCAGGCGGCGCACGGCGACTACGTCGTCCGGCCGTTGCGCACCGGCGACTGCCCACCCGTCTCCGACGGCGCCGCCGCGGTGATCCTCGCGGCGGGGGAGCGGGCCCGGGAACTGTGCGAGCGGCCCGCCTGGATCCGCGGCATCGACCACCGCATCGAGGCGCACGGCCTGGGCGTCCGGGACCTCACCGACTCACCGTCCACCCGGCTCGCCGCCGAGAAGGCCGGCGCCTTCGAACGGCCCGTCGACACCGCTGAGCTGCACGCGCCGTTCACCTCGCAGGAGGTGGTCCTGCGCCGGGCGCTGGGCCTCGGCGACGACGTGCGCGTCAACCCCTCCGGCGGGGCGCCGGCCGCCAACCCGGTCATGGCCGCCGGACTCGTCCGCATCGGCGAGGCCGCCGCCCGCATCCACCGCGGCGCGTCCGACCGCGCCCTCGCCCACGCCACCTCCGGCCCCTGCCTGCAGCAGAACCTGGTCGCCGTACTCGAAGGGGATCCACGATGAGCAAGGAGCCCGTCGCCGTCGTCGGCATCGGCCAGACCAAGCACGTGGCCGCCCGCCGGGACGTGTCGATCGCCGGACTCGTCCGTGAGGCGGCCCGGCGGGCCCTGGACGATGCCGAGCTGGCCTGGGCCGACATCGACGCCGTCGTCATCGGCAAGGCGCCCGACTTCTTCGAGGGCGTGATGATGCCCGAGCTGTACCTGGCGGACGCGCTGGGCGCCGTCGGCAAGCCCATGCTGCGGGTGCACACCGCCGGCTCCGTCGGCGGATCCACCGCGCTCGTGGCCGCGAACCTGGTCGCCGCCCGCGTCCACAGCACCGTTCTCACCCTCGCCTTCGAAAAACAGTCCGAGTCCAACGCCATGTGGGGCCTGTCCCTGCCGATCCCCTTCCAGCAGCCCCTCCTCGCCGGCGCCGGCGGCTTCTTCGCCCCCCATGTGCGCGCCTACATGCGACGCAGCGGCGCCCCCGACACCATCGGCTCCCTCGTCGCCTACAAGGACCGGCGCAACGCCCTGAAGAACCCCTACGCCCACCTCCACGAGCACGACATCACCCTGGAGAAGGTCCAGGCCGCACCCATGTTGTGGGACCCCATCCGCTACTCGGAGACCTGTCCGTCCTCCGACGGCGCCTGCGCCATGGTCCTCACCGACCGCGCCGGCGCCGCCCGCGCGCCCCGGCCGCCCGCCTGGATGCTCGGCGGCGCCATGCGCAGCGAACCGACTCTGTTCGCGGGCAAGGACTTCGTCTCCCCGCAGGCCGGCAAGGACTGTGCCGCCGACGTCTACCGGCAGGCCGGAATCGCCGACCCGCGCCGGGACATCGACGCCGTCGAGATGTACGTGCCGTTCTCCTGGTACGAGCCCATGTGGCTGGAGAACCTGGGCTTCGCCGAGGAGGGCGAGGGCTGGAAGCTCACCGAGTCGGGGGTGACCGAACTCGACGGAGACCTGCCCGTCAACATGTCGGGCGGGGTGCTGTCCACCAACCCCATCGGCGCCTCCGGCATGATCCGCTTCGCCGAGGCCGCCCTCCAGGTGCGCGGCCAGGCCGGGGAACACCAGGTGGACGGCGCCCGCCGGGTGCTCGGACACGCCTACGGCGGCGGCTCCCAGTTCTTCTCCGTGTGGCTCGTCGGAACGCGGCCACCGGAGTCCTGAAAGTCGCCCCCACGTGGCCTGTCGGGCATCGTGACCGGTCGCTAGGCTGACCCGCGGACGACGAACCGGGAGGAGCACGGACGTGGCCGAGAGCACGATCCAGCAGCAGCCGTTCACGGGCTGGGACAAACCCGAGCTGGACCTCAGCAAGGCCGAGTGGCAGTCCAGCAGCCGAGGTCTGGGCGATGTCCAGATCGCCTTTGTCGAGGGCTTCATCGCGATGCGCAACAGCGGCCGTCCGGAAAGCCCATCCCTGATCTTCACACCGGCGGAATGGGGCGCCTTCGTCTCCGGGGCCCGGGAAGGGGAGTTCGACCTCACCTGATCCGCGTCCGCATGACCTGAACCGGGGGTGTTCCGAGCCGATTTCCGGACACGCGACCAACAGGGCCTCGCCGGGGGCACCGCCTGCGTCAGGCTGGCCCCAGGACAGGGAAGGTCGGGGAAGGTCGTGTTCCGAAAGGTGAGGGACGATGAGCACTGCGCCGGTCATCGCCGCGGTCGACGGATCGGACGACAGCCTGCGCGCGCTGGAGTGGGCCCTCGACGCCGCCCGCCGCCGCGCCGCACCGCTGCGGGTGGTGCACGTACGGCAGTACGCCGCCTGGGGCCAGGCCGACGTGCTGGTCGCCGGGCCGCCCGAGGCGGAGGGCGATCCCGTTCTGGACGACGTCCACGCCCGGCTCGCGGGCCGCGGCGCGCAGCCGGCCGTGGAGTACGTCGCCCTGGAGGGCGTACCGGGCGCCGTGCTGCCGGAACTCGGCGCCGACGCCCAGCTGTTGGTCCTCGGTTCCCGGGGGCGCGGAGGCTTCGCCAGCCTGCTGCTCGGTTCCAACGGACTGGCCGCCGCCCGGGACGCCGAGTGCCCGGTGGTCGTCGTACCCCGGCCCGGCCGCCAGGTGCACGGGGACGGCCCGGCCGGGCCCGGACCGCGCGTGGTCGTCGGCCTGCACGCTGACAGCCCCGACGAGGCCACCCTCGCCTTCGCCTTCGCCGAGGCCGCCCTGCGCGCGGCCCGCGTCCAGGTGATCGCCGCCTACCCGTGGCCGGTGCAGACCTGGTCCGCCCCCGGCCAGCTCGTGCCCTCCCAGGCCGACCGGGACGCCGTCGAGAACGAGACCCGCGCCCTCGCGGAGGGCTTCCTCGCCCCGCACCGCAACCGACACCCCGAGGTCCGCGCCGACATCCAGGCGCTGCCCGGCGACGCGGCCGGCCACCTCGTCGCCGCCTCCAAGGACGCCGAGCTGGTCGTCGTCGGCCGCCACCGGCGGCGCCTGCTCGCACCGGCCCGCATGATGGGCTCGGTCACCCAGGCCGTCCTGCTGCACGCCGCGAGCCCGATCGCGGTCGTGCCCCCGGGACCGCCGCAGAGCTGAACCCGGCGCCCCGGTGACCCAGCGGCCCGGGAGTCGGCAGCCCCGCGGACCCGAGACTCAGCGGCCCGGCAGCCCGGCGGCCCGTGCCCCGGCGGCGCGTGGCCCGGCAGCCCGGCAGCCCGGCGGCCGGCAACCCTGCGGCCCGTGGCCCCGAGACTCTGCGGCCCGGTGGCCAGCGGCCCTGCGGCCCTGCGGCGGGCAGCCCCGCGGCCCCGAGACTCAGCGGCCTGGCGGCCTGGCGGCCTGGCGGCCTGGCGGCCTGGCGGCCCGGTGGCCCGGTGGCCCCGCGGCCCGTGGCCCCGGGGCTCGGCAGCCCTGCGGCTCAGCGGCCCGTGGCCCCGAGGCTCGGCAGCCCTGCTGCCCTGCGGCCGGCAGCCCAGCGGCCCCGAGATTCAGCTGCCCGGCGGCTGGTGGCCCGGTGGTCCAGCGGCCGGAGCCAGCAGCCCCACGGCCCCACGGCCCCACGGCCCCACGGCCCCACGGCCCCACGGCCCCAGGGCCGAATCGGCGTAGCAGACCGCATGGCACCCCGCAATCCCTGCGGCGCCGACCGGTATCCACCCGGGTGTGGTGTCCCGCGCCATGGTGGCGGCCCACACGTGTACGTACGGTTCCGCCACGCCCGGCGCTGTGTGCGCCGCCCCCGCGCACGAGCGGCCGGGACATCCGTCCTTGCGAAGGAGCCGCCGTCCATGCCGCTGCCACCGTTCCGAAGGGCGCCCGGAGCGCCGCCCCGCGTCCGTCTCCTGTCCCGCCTTCTCGCCGTCGGCGCCGTCGTCCTCGGCACCGCGCTCGCCGGGCCCGTGCCCGCCGCCCGGGCCTCCGTGTCCCTCACCGAGGTGAGCGGCTTCGGGTCCAACCCGGGCGCCCTGACCATGTACGTGTACCGGCCCGCCGCCCTGCCCGCGCACCCGCCGGTCGTCGTGGCCCTGCACGGCTGCACCCAGAACGCACAGGTCTACGCCGACAACTCCGGCCTGCCCCGACTCGCGGAGCGCGACGGCTTCCTGCTGGTGCTCGCACAGACCAGCTCGGCCAACAACCCGAGCCAGTGCTTCAACTGGTTCCGGACTGCGGACAACCGGCGCGGACAGGGCGAGGCGCTGTCCGTCCGGCAGATGGTGAGCCAGGCCGTCACCGCCTACGGCGCCGACCCCCAGCGGGTCTACGTCACCGGTCTGTCCGCGGGCGGTGCCATGACCGCCGTCCTGCTCGCCACCTACCCCGACGTCTTCTCCGCCGGCGCGGTCGTCGCCGGCCTGCCCTACGACTGCACCAAGGACAACAGCCCCTACACGTGCATGAACCCGGGCGTCGACCTCAGCCCGGACCAGTGGGCCCAGCGAGCGCGGGACGCCTATCCGTCGTACACCGGGCCGTGGCCGCGCACCGCCATCTGGTACGGCGACCAGGACACCACCGTCGTCCCGCGCAACGCCACGGAGCTGCGCGACCAGTGGACGGCCCTGCACGGCCTCTCCCGGACCCCGAGCCGCACCACGACCATCGGCCCCGACGCCACGCAGCAGGACCAGTACCTCGCCGCCGACGGCACCGTCGCCGTGGAGGTCGACCGGGTCCCCGGCATCGGCCACGGCACCCCGGTCGACCCCGGCACCGGCACCGATCAGTGCGGCAGCACCGGAGCCCCGTACTTCCCGGACTCGATCTGTTCCAGTTACTGGATCGCCCGGTTCTTCGGCCTGGACACCTCCGACCCGGGCGGCGGCACCGGCGGTGGCGGCGGTGCCCCCTGCTTCACGGCGAGCAACTACGCCCAGGAGCAGGCCGGAAGAGCCACCACCAGCGGCGGATACACCTACGCCAAGGGATCCCAGCAGAACATGGGTCTGTACAACACGTTCGTCACGCACACACTGAAGGAGTCACCAACGGGTTACTACACCATCGCCGACAACGGCTGCCCCTGACACAAGGTCAGCCTCGGTCGGTCATGGTGGCCGACGACGCTGCTGGGGCCGCCTTCATAGCGGCCCCACACATGTCCGGCACCCCCACTCCAGCCCTAGCCTCCAGCGCGTCCACCCCACAGCCGGAGGAACCCGTATGCCCGCCACACCACCCGGACGCCCCACACGCCGAGCCCTTCTCCCCGTACTCTCGCTCACCGCGGCCTGTCTGCTCCTCGTCACACCGGCCACGGCGGCACCCCACGGCACCCCGGATGCCCACTGCGCCGGCCGCACCCACCTCCGCGTCCCCGGTGCCGCCCGCCGGCAGGCCGACTGCCTGGACGAGCTGACCACGGCCGGCACCGTGGCCTCCGGCCACACCGACCCCGCCGACTACGCCGGTCTCACACCCAAGGACCTGCCCACCCCCAGCGGTGTTCCCGGCATCCAGATCGACGGCTACTTCCCGGACACCTCCACCACCAACAATGACCACGGCTGGCACCACGACTCCCAATTCGTCATCCGCCTGCCCGACCACTGGAACGGCGGCCTCGTGGTCGCCGGAACCCCCGGCAACCGTGAGCAGTACGCGAACGACAAGGCCATCGCCGACTGGGTGCTCGCACGCGGCTACGCCTACGCCGCCACCGACAAGGGCAACACCGGCACCGCCTTCTACCGCGACGGCCGGCGGCCCGGCGACGCCATCGCCGAATGGAACACCCGCCTCACCCAGCTCACCCGTGCGGCCCGCGCCGTGATCACCCAGCGCTACCACCGGCCCCCGGCCCGCACCCTCGCCACCGGCCTGTCCAACGGCGGCTACCTCGTCCGCTGGCAGCTGGAGCACCACCCCGAGCTGTACGACGGCGGAGTCGACTGGGAAGGCACCCTCTGGCGCACGGCCGGACCCAACCCGCTCACCTTCCTGCCGCCCGCGCTGCGCCACTACCCGGCGTACGCCGCCGGCGGCCCCGCAGCCGCCGACGCCGAGGCCGCCCTGCACAAAGCGGGCTTCCCCGCCGGCTCGGAGTTCCTGTGGCCGTACCACGACCAGATGTACTGGGACCTCACCCAGCGCATCTACCGGGAGGAACTCGACCCCGGCTACGACGGCGCCACCGAGGCCGGCACCCCCTTCTGCGCCTCGGGCACATCCGCCTGCGACGCCGACTACGACTACGCCGCCCGGCCCGCCTCCGTTCACCGCGCGGTCGACCGGATCGCCCTGACCGGACGCATCGGCAAGCCACTGATCACCCTTCAGGGCACCCTCGACGTGCTGTTGCCGATCAGCGAGGGCTCCGACGTCTACGCCCGCATGGTCCGCGCGTCCGGGCGGGGCTCCCTACTGCGCTACTACCGCATCGAGAACGGCACCCACACCGACTCCCTCGTCGACGCGTTCCCCGACAGGCTGCGCCCGATGGTGCCCTGCCACCACGCGGCCTTCGAGGCCCTGGAACGCTGGATCACCGGGACCGGCCTGCCACCGGCCGACCACACGGTCCATCGCCCGGCCGGCGCCGACCCGGCCGCTCTCCTCACCAGCTGTCCCCTGACCTGAGGGGGAGCGCCCCGAAAGGGGGCGGGGCTGTGTCCGACATGCGGCTCCGCCCCGGGCGCGCCCAGCCACAACGAACCCACGGACGATCGGCCGCCCCATCACCACACTTGCGGCGGAGCCCACGTACCATGGCCGCATGTCGTTCCTCCGCCGCCGCAGCGCCACTCCCGCCGGGCCCGACTTCGACGTGCTGGCCATGGACCCGGGCGACTGGCCGGGCAACCTCGGCGCGGGCCTGCTGCCCGCCCCCGACGGCACCTGCCAGGGTGTCTTCCTGCGCTACGACCTGTTCGGCGGCCGCGGCCCCGCCATGATCATCGGCAATCTGCCGGAGGGCTCCCCGGCCCGCGAGGTCGCCGAGGGCGAGATCCCCTTCGAGGTGGGCCAGCTGCTGCTGGCGCTGGAGAACGACGAGGAGGTCACCGTCGTCGGCGTCGAGGACACCCCGGTTCTCCAGGGGGACAACCTCCTGATCGTGCGGCGGCTGAAGCTGTCCGAGTCCCGGATCTCCTGTGTCCAGTTCGACCGCAGCGACGGCGTCCTCGTCACCATCGCTGCCTGGGACCGCCCGATCACCGACGACCTGTACGCCCTGCTGAAGCCGCTTCCGGCGGAGCTTTTCCAGCAGGGCTGAGGCCGGCGGCGCACGGCTAGTACGACGAGCCCTCGACGATCACGTCCTCGGCGCGGACGAACCCGACCCGGTGGCCGTACTGGATCTCGTAGTACAGGTCCTTGCCCACCACGACCCGGTGCGAGTCGGTGGTGAAGGTGACCGAATAGTCGTACTCGCCCGGTACCACGTCACCGACCACGTACTTCTGCCCGGCCGGGATGGTGTACGGCAGCGGGACGACCGACTGGGCGGGGACATCCGCCGGGTAGGCCTCCTTCTCCGGGTAGGCGCGGCCGTACACCGGGACACTCGCCAGGCCGTCCTTCGGCGTGATCACCAGACCCCGGGCGGGCACCGCCGTCGGTGCCTTGCGCGGATTCTCGAACCAGGCCTTCTGGCCCAGGTACCAGATCGCGGTCCAGTCGCCCCAGCGTTCCGCCACCACGTACTGCTGGCCCGTGGACACCCGGGAGGACAGGTCGTTCACGTCGGTGGTCGGGTCCTTCTTCAGACCGATGTCCTTCACCAGCGGTGCGTTCACGTCATGGTCCGTGTACAGGCGCACCTCGCTGGAGCCGTGCGCCGGGCACGCGGCACCGCCGGTGGTGCAGCCCGTGTACGCCGGCTGGTTCGCGGCGTAGTCCGGCAGGATCGTCACCAGCCCGGCCGACTTGCCCGCGGTGCGCTTGAACGGGTGGCCCAGCAGCTGGAAGTAGTGCCGCCAGTCCCAGTACGGACCCGGGTCCGTGTGCATGCCGGGGATGGTGGACGTGGTCGGGCCGGGCACGTTGTCGTGACCCAGGATGTGCTGCCGGTCCAGCGGGATGTCGTACTTCCTGGCCAGGTACTTCACCAGCCGGGCCGAGGACCGGTACATCGCCTCCGTGTACCAGGCGTCCGGGTTGGCGAGGAAACCTTCGTGTTCGATGCCGACGGACCGGGCGTTGACGTCCCAGTTGCCCGCGTGCCAGGCCACGTCCTTCGCCCTGACGTGCTGGG
This sequence comes from Streptomyces sp. NPDC030799, assembly GCF_055572255.1. Taxonomy (NCBI): domain Bacteria; kingdom Bacillati; phylum Actinomycetota; class Actinomycetes; order Kitasatosporales; family Streptomycetaceae; genus Streptomyces; species Streptomyces sp. NPDC030799. Next base: position 681,437 of record NZ_JBVIDS010000002.1, read on the forward strand.
CGATCAGACCGTCCGTGGAGCGCACGGTGTAGTTCCACGACACGTAGGTGGGGTCCTGGATCAGGTTCAGCACCCCGTCCCAGGCGCCCTCCGTGTCATGGACGACGATGTACTTGATGCGCTGCGACACCGGACGGTCGCCGAGGTCGTGGTTGCCGTAGTCGTCGTTCCCGAACTGTGCATACGGCGCCCAGACCGCCTCGCAGGACACCGACCGCGGGCACTCGACGCCGTCCGTGGGCAGCGTGCCCAGGCCGGCCCGCGCCAACTGGGCGATGTCGGCGGTCAGCGCCGGCTGGGCGGCGAGCGCGACCAGCTGGCCGTCGTCCGTGATGCGTTCCTCGCCGGTGCGCAGGACGTCGTACACGTCGTTCGCGTACGCCGCCGCGGTCGCCGTGTCGTCGGCGCCCGAGAAACGGGCCACCGCGCCGTACCATTCGGCCGGGTCGGCGCTCAGCGGCTCGCCCAGCTCCTTCTGCGCGGCGGCGAGCAGGGCGGCACCGCCGGCCACGTTCGCCGCCGGGTCGGTGCGCAGCTTCTCGGCCGGGAGACCGGTCAGCTCCGCCGCCTTCGGGAGCGTCTTCAGACGGGGCGGGAGCGTCGAGGCGGCCGGCACCTTGACGACGGGATGCAGGGCGGCGCGGGCGGTGTCGCCGCGGGCGTCCCCTATGCCCTCGGCGAGGTGCTCCGTGATGGCGAGCGCGGCCCGGGCGTCCGTGAGGTGCATGGGGCCGTAGCCGCCGGTCACGCTCGGCGCGCCCGCGTGCCGGTCCCAGCGCGACTGGAGGTAGGAGACGGCCAGCAGGACGCTCTGCGGCACGTGGTAGTCGGCCGCCGCCGCGGCGAACGCCTGCTGCAGCTGGTCGCTGGAGTCCTGGGCGCCCGGGGCGGGGGCCGCGCCGAGCAGCGGCAGCAGCAGGGCCGCGGAGGCCAGGGGGACGGCTGCCCGCCGCAGGTGTCTGTGGCCGGGAGCGGACGTGGGGTCGGTGGCGGAACCTCGCAATGCGGCCTCCTGTGACGGGCGGGCGTGGCGGGGCGTGCGGCGCCGAGCTGGGTCAGTGGTACCGGCTTGCCGACGATCCGTCAATGATGCCGTCACGACATCGATTTGCCTTGTCACGGAGGGTTCCGGCGAGTTTCGCAGCGGCGGTGCGCGGGCCTGCGGGGCGTCACTGGCGTACACCAGTGGCCACCGTCGGCCCGTATGTGCGAAGACCGCGATGCCGGCCCGGACATACGAAGGTCCGCGGTGCGCCGCCGCTCTGGCGCACCGCGGACCTTCGTGCCCGTCAGCGAGTGCCGACCGCCGCGCGGACGGCCTTGCGGGCCATCTGGCAGTCGTCGTGCAGCCGCCTCAGCAGCAGCCGCTGTTCCTCGCCGGACTGCGCAGCACCCGGGTGGGCCGGGCCCGGTGCCGCCGGGGCCGCGTCGTGCATCGAACGCTGCACGGCCGTCTCGTAGGTACGGATCTCCCGGGTCAGCAGCAGCATCAGGTTCACCAGGAAGGCGTCGCGGGAGGCCGGGCCCGCCGCCTGGGCGATCTGGCTGATCTGCCGCCGTGCCGCCGGCGCGTCCCCGAGGACCAGCCACAGCGTCGCCAGGTCGTACCCCGGCAGATACCAGCCCGCGTGCTCCCAGTCCACCAGCACTGGACCGGCCGGTGACAGCAGGATGTTCGACAGCAGGGCGTCGCCGTGGCAGAACTGCAGCATGCCGTGGCGACCCACCTCGTGGGCGATGCCGTGCAGCAGCTTCTGCAGGTCGCCGAGGTCCCGGTCGGTGAGCAGGCCCAGCTCGTGGTACCGGGAGATCCGGGCGCCGTAGTCCAGCGGCATCTCGAACGTGCCCGCGGGGGGCCGCCAGGCGTTCACCCGGCAGATCGCGCCGAGCGCGGCCCGGATGTCCGCGCGGGGCGGTGCCTCGGCCGGATGCCGTTGCAGCGCAGCCACCCGGCCCGGCGAACGCTCGATCACCAGTGTGCAGTTGTCCGGGTCCGCCGCGATCAGCCGGGGCACACGGACCGGTGGCCGGTGCCGGACGAACGAGCGGTATGCGGCTATCTCGTGGCGGAACCGCTCGGCCCAGGCGGGCGAGTGGTCCAGCAGACACTTGGCCACGGCTGTGCTGCGCCCCGTCGTCCCGACGAGGAGGACGGACCGTCCGCTGCGCCGCAGCACCTGTACCGGAGCGAACTCCGGACAGATCCGGTGCACCGAGGCGATCGCGGTACGCAGCTGCGCGCCCTGGGGGCCGGACAAGTCGAGTCTCCCACTCAGCGGTTGGGTGCCGGGCTGGCCCGGGACCCGCCGGGGCCGGCCCGCGACCGGCACCGGTCCGCCCGGTCGCGCCACCGGGTCGAGGTAGGGTCCGCCGCCCGCCGGGCGGGAGCGCAGCGGCCGTGGCGGGGCGGACACGGAGGACGATGCTGCGTACATGGGAGATACAGATCCCTTCGTGTGCCTGCGGTGCCTGCCTTGTGGTTCCGTGCTCGGCGCACATGCGCGGGGCCGGTCGCTCCAGGAGCCCGTACTCCGATCGCATGCACTGCGAGCGTGCGCCTGCCCGGCCCGGCCGCACGGGTGCACCCTGGGGAATGCATCCGACAGCCCGACGAGGCCGAGCTGCGACCGGGTCGGGGTGGCGCGTTCCTACTCGACACCCGATGCCCAGTGGCACACCATCTGGCGGACCCTGGCGAACCCTGGCGAATAGTCGCCCGGCAACCTCCACGGGGCTACTGTCAACTCAGCCGAGAACCTGGGGGCTTGACGTGAGCGGACAACCCAACACCCGCCTTGCGGACCTGTTCGGCCTGGCCGGCTGGTCCAAGGGCGAACTCGCGAGGCTGGTCAACAAGCAGGCGGCGGCCATGGGCCACCCCCAGCTGTCGACCGACACCTCCCGGGTCCGTCGGTGGATCGACATGGGAGAGATCCCGCGCGATCCCGTACCGCGGGTGCTGGCGGCTCTGTTCACCGAGCGTCTCGGCCGTGTCGTGACCATTGAGGACCTCGGTCTGGTGCGGCACGGGCGTACGGGGAAACGGCAGGGCGACGGGATTGAGGAACATCCCGACGGCGTGCCGTGGGCGCCCGAACGGACCGCCGCGGTCCTCACCGAATTCACGGGAATGGACCTCATGCTCAACCGACGCGGCTTGGTGGGCGCGGGTGCCGCGCTCGCCGCGGGATCCACACTCAGCAGCGCCATGTACGACTGGCTGCACACCGACCCGGCCCTGAAGGCCGACGCCCCCGTTCTCGACGATCCCCTGCACGCCGACCCCGCTGGGTTCGACCGCTATGAGGCCGCCCCCATCGGGTCGCAGGAGGTCGAGGAACTGGAGCGCTCGGTCGAGGTGTTCCGAGCCTGGGACGCGGCCCGTGGCGGCGGGCTTCAGCGCAAGGCGGTCGTGGGCCAGCTCAATGAGGTGGGCGGCATGCTCGCCTACCACCACCCACCCCATCTCCAGCGGCGTCTGTGGGGCGTCGCCGCCAACCTGGCCGTCCTCGCGGGCTGGATGTCGCACGACGTCGGCCTGGAGCCCACGGCGCAGAAGTACTTCGTCATCGCCGCCCATGCCGCCCGCGAGGGCGGGGACCGGCCGCGCGCCGGTGAGGCCCTGTCCCGGGCGGCCCGGCAGATGGTGCACCTCGGCCGGCCCGACGACGCACTGGACCTGATGAAGCTCGCCCAGTCCGGCGCCGGCGACCGTCTGCAGCCGCGTACGAAGGCGATGTTCCACACCATCGAGGCCTGGGCGCAGGCGTCGATGGGCAAGGGCCAGGCGATGCGCCGCACCCTCGGCCAGGCGGAGGACCTCTTCGTCTCGGACCGGCAGGACGCGCAGACACCGGACTGGATGCAGACCTTCAAGGACGAGGACCTGTACGGCATGCAGGCTCTCGCCTACCGCACGCTGGCGGAGTTCGACCCGGGCGCGGCCGTGCACGCCCAGCACTACGCGGAGAAGGCCCTGGCGCTGCGCGTCGACGGCCGGGAGCGGTCGAAGATCTTCGACCATCTGTCCATGGCCTCGGCCTGTTTCATCGCCGACGACCCCGAACAGGCCGATCGCTACGCACGGCTGGCCCTGATGTCGATGGGCTCGAACTCCTCCCGGCGCACCTGGGACCGGCTGCGCCAGATGTACCGGCTGACCGCGGAGTACGCCGGCTATCCGACGATCCACGAACTGCGGGAGGAGATCCGGCTCGCTCTGCCCAAGCCCAGGGGCAAGGGCGGCAGCACCGCACAGGCGTGAGCGCACAGGCCCAAGGGCCTGTGCGCCGGTCTCCTCACCACCTCACCCGACTCACTGTTCAGCTCATGCGGTGACCTTGGCGACGAGCACACAGGCGTCGTCCTCGCGTCCCGTTCCACCGAACTCCTCGACCACGGTCCGTACGCAGTCCTGCGCGCTGCGCGCCGCGGCGAACCGCGGGGCGAGGCCGAGCAGGCGGTCCACGGCGTCGGCCGAGCTGTGCCCGGGCACCACCCCGTCGGTGTGCAGCAGGAGCAGGTCACCGGGTTCCAGGGTCGCCTCGGCCTCCCCGTAGACGGCGCCCGAGGTGGCGCCGAGCAGGACGCCGTCCGGTGCGTTCAGCACGCACCCCGTCCCGTCGCGGTACAGCAGCGGGGCGGGGTGTCCTGCCTGTGCCCAGACCAGGGTGCGGGTGGCGGGCCGGTAGCGGCAGCAGACGGCGCTGCCCAGGGCGGGTTGCACGGTGGCGTCCAGTAACTGGTTGAGCATGCCGAGCAGTTCACCGGGTTGTGTGCCGGCCAGGGCCATGCCGCGTACGGCGCCGAGCAGCGTCGCCATACCGGTGGCGACGGCCACCCCGTGTCCGGTGAGATCGCCGACGCTGAGCAGCGTCTCGCCGTCGGACAGCTCCAGCGCGTCGTACCAGTCGCCGCCGAGCGGCGTGGTCGTCGTCGCGGTCAGACGGCGGGCGGCGAGGTCGAGGGTGCATGGCCCCTGGTGCGGGAGCCGCAGGGAGCCGCGCCATGGCGGTAGCACGGCCTCCTGCAGCTCGGCCGCGATCCGGTGCTCGGTCCGCTCCTGCCTGCGGTGGCGCTGCAGCGAGTCACGGGTCTCGTGCACCGTCCGCCGGCAGCGGCGCAGTTCGCTGACGTCCCGCAGCACGGCCCACATGGAGGTCGTGCTGCCGTCGGCGCCGAGCACGGGCTCGCCCATCATGTGCACGGTCCGCACGGACGCGTCGGGCCGGACGATCCGGAACTCGCCGTCGATCGGCGTGCCGTCGACCAGGCAGTCCGTGACCATCGCGGTGAGCTTCGGCCGGTCCTCCTCCAGGACCAGCGAGGGCAGTTCGTCCAGGGTGAGGGCCGAGGCGGTCGGGGCGAGGCCGAGGATCTGGTACAGCTCCCCGGACCAGGTCGCCTCGTCCGTGAGCAGGTTCCACTCCGCGCTGCCGACCCGGCTGAGCAGCGAGCCGCCCGGGACTGCGGGCGTCTCGACGGGTTCGGCCGGGTCGGAGTGCGGGGCCTCGGGGCCGTCCCGCAGCTGGGCCAAGTGGACGCCGAGGTCGTCCAGTTGGTGCAGTGCCAGGTCGTACAGGGCGCGCTGCCAGCGTTCCTCCGGGTCCGCACCGTCGCTCCCGGTGTCCCGCCGTACGGCGTCCACGTCGCCCTTGAGCCGCCGCGTCTGCGTGATCAACGCCTCGACCGAGCCGCGTCCGGGTGGCTGGGCGGCTGGGTGGTCCGCGGAGACTGGGGACGGCATGACGCACTCCGATGGGGGACGATACGGCCGGGGAGGACGGGGGGACCGTTACGACTCTGGCACAGCCCACGACGCCCCGTAAGGGATTTGGCAACACACGATACGGTGGTGCTTCCGGCATATGCCAGAGTCTTCCCGGAGTGATCCCGGCGCACGAATGACGTACGCGCCCGACCGCTCAAGCCGTAGGAGAACTACGGGAGTTGCCTCATTGCGGACGTTTTTCGACCGCGCTCAGCCGTCTGTTCGTCGCTCCTGTGTTCGCGTGTCCTCCGATCGTCTTGTACATGCCGAACTCTGACCGGATTTGGCGGCATGCGAGCCGCCCCCGAGGACTCCATAAGGGCATGGACGCCATCACAGTCGAACAGCCCGCCCAGGCCCGGCTCATCACCGCCGAGGACCTGGAGATCCCCGTACCGGCCACGCTGCGCTACACCACGGACGACCCCCTGGCCGTCCGCGTGGACTTTCCCGCCGAAGCCGCCCTGGAGGGCGAGGAGGTCACCTGGGTCTTCGCGCGCTCCCTGCTCGACCAGGGCCTGCGGGCCCCGGCCGGCCACGGGGACGTACAGATATGGCCGTACGGCCGCACCCGGACCGTCGTGGAGTTCCACTCGCCCCACGGCCTGGCTCTGCTGCAGTTCCCCGCCTCGGCGCTGCGCCGCTTCCTGCTGCGCACCTACGCGGTGGTGGCGGCCGGGCAGGAGGACATGGCCGGGGTGGTGGAGCGGGGGCTGAGCGCCCTGTTCGGCGGGGTGTGAGGGAACTCGGGCCATTTCCGCTTCTGTTCATCTCCGCCTCATCGCACCGGTATGGACCCCGAGCGCCACCGCGGGCACCCTGGCGCGCGGTGTGCCGCAGGGGCACTCCGCTGACGAGGACGGGGCCAATGACACCGATCAGCCGAAGAGGCTTCGTGGGGCTCGGTGCCTCCGTGGCGGCGGGTGCGGCGCTGGGCGCCGGCACACTCCCCCGGAGCCCGAATGCGCTCGCTCCGGGAGATACGGCCATGACCGCGGCCGCCGCGACCACGGCGACCGGCACGATCAAGGATGTGCGGCACGTGGTGATCCTCATGCAGGAGAACCGCAGCTTCGACCACTACTTCGGCCGTCTGAAAGGCGTGCGCGGCTTCGACGACCGCAGCGGCATCACCCTGGGCGGCGGCCACCCGGTCTTCAACCAGCCGAACGGCACGGGCCGCCAGTACCCGTGGAAGCTCAGTGCGACACCGCCGGCCGGCGGCAAGGACGGGGAGACCCTGGCCCAGTGCAACGGCGACCTGCCCCACTCGTGGTCCTCGCAGCACTCGGCCTGGAACAAGGGCCGCATGGACAACTGGGTCGCGGGCGTCGGCAGCGTCCGCTCGCTCGGTTACCTGGACCGCTCCGACATCCCCTTCCACTACGCGCTCGCCGACAACTACACCGTCTGCGACGCCTACTTCTGCTCCGCGCTCAGCGCGACCGGCCCCAACCGCACCTACCTGTGGAGCGGCAAGGTCGACCCCTCCTCCTACGACGGCGGCGACGAGTCCGGCCTGACCTGGCAGAACTACGCCGAGGCGCTGCAGGCCGCCGGCGTGACCTGGGAGGTCTACCAGAACGCGGCCGACAACTACGGCGACAACGGCTGCGCCTACTTCAAGAACTTCACGAACGCCAAGGCGGGCGACCCGCTGTACGACCGCGGCATGTCCTCGGTACCGAAGACGACCGGCTCGACCCCCGACGACATCGCCGCGGCCATCAGGGCCGACGTCGTCGCGGGCACCCTCCCGCAGGTCTCGTGGATCGTGCCCAACCAGGCCTTCTCCGAGCACCCCTACGCCCCGCCCGGCGACGGCGCCCACTTCGTCAGCCTCGTCTACCAGGCCCTCGCCGCCGACCAGGACGTCTTCGACTCGACGGTCCTGTTCCTCAACTACGACGAGAACGACGGCTGCTTCGACCATGTGCCCCCGCCGGTGCCCCCCGCCGGAACACCCGGGGAGTTCCTCAACGGCGTGCCGTACGGCTTCGGCTTCCGCGTCCCGATGATCGTGATCTCGCCCTGGACGCGCGGCGGCTGGGTCTCCTCCGAGGTCTTCGAGCACACCTCGGTCCTGCGCTTCCTGGAGACCTGGACGACCGCCCTGGGCAAGCCCGCCAAGTGCCCCAACATCAGCGACTGGCGGCGCAGAGTCAGCGGCGACCTCACCGGCGTCTTCGACTTCGCAGCCCCGGTCCACGGCCCGGTCTCCCTGCCCGCGACCGGCGTCATCGGCATCGGCACCTGCGGTCCGCTGCCCAACCCGGTGCCGACGGACAACGCCCTGCCCGCCCAGGAGCCCGGCACCCGTCCGGCCCGCGCGCTGCCCTACCAGCCGAACGGCTACCTGGATCACCTGGAGTTCGGCGCCGCCGGCAAGATCCTCGCCTGGTTCACCATGACCAACCAGGGCGGCCCGGCCACCCGCGCCGCCCACTTCTCCATCCACCCGAACGCCTACCGGGACACCACGCCCTGGCAGTACACGGTCGACGCCGGCGGCACCGCCTCCGACTCCTTCAGCATCGGCACGGGCTACGGCGGCGGCAAGTACGACCTGACCATGGTCGGCCCCAACCGCTTCCTGCGCCGCTTCCAGGGCGACGCCACCAAGGCCGGCAAGGCGGTGGAGGTGAGCACCCGGTACGCGGTCGAGCCGGGTACGGGCAAGCTCGCCGTCTACTTCAGGATGACCAACTCCGGTACGTCGTCGGTGAAGTTCACGATCACCTCGCACCACTACCGCAGCGACGGCCCCTGGACCTACACCGTCGCCGCGGGCGCCTCCACGGAGGACTTCTTCAACGCCGTCGCCCATCAGGACGGCTGGTACGACTTCACGGTGACCGTCGACTCCGACGCGACCTGGTCGCGCCGGTTCACCGGGCACCTGGAGACGGGTGCCGCGAGCGTCAGCGGCTGACCCCGGCGTACAGGTCCGGGCGCGGGGCGAGGCCGACGGCAACCCGGCCGCCGCTCTCCAGCGCCCGGACCCCCGCCTCGGCGACGACCGACGCCGCGTACCCGTCCCAGGCACTCGGACCGGTGACCTCGCCACGCCGGGTGGCGTCGACCCAGGCCTGCACCTCACGGTCGTAGGCGTCGGCGAACCGGACGAGGTAGTCCTGCGCCACCTCCTCGCGGGCGCCGCCCGCGGTGGTGACCACCATGGTGTGCTCGTCACCGATGCGTGCGCTGCCCTTCTCGCACACCGCCTCGCAGCGCACCTGGTAGCCGAAGCCGCAGTTCACGAAGACCTCGACGTCGACCAGCGCGCCCCCCTCGGTCTCGAACAGCACGAACTGCGGGTCGAGCAGGCCCTCGGGGGCGCCGGCGGACGGCGTGGGGCGCAGCACGGTCACCGCCGTCAGTTCCTGCCCGAGCAGCCAGCGCGCCGCGTCGATCTCGTGCGAGACGGAGCTGTTGATCAGCATGGCGCTGGTGAAGTGACCGGGGGAGGAGACGTTGCGGTGGATGCAGTGCAGCATCAGGGGCCGGCCGAGGCCGCCGTCGTCCAGCAGCGCCTTCAGGCGGCGGTACTCGGTGTCGTAGCGGCGCATGAACCCGATCTGCGCCAGCCGTCGGCCCAGCCGTGCCTCGGCCTCCACGACCCGCAGGGCTCCGGTGGAGTCCGGCACCATGGGCTTCTCGCACAGCACCGGCATGCCACGGGCGAAGGCGGCGAGCAGGGCCTCCTCGTGCGCGGGCCCGGGAGAGGCGATCAGCACGGCGGCGACACCGGGCGCGTCGAGCGCGGCGAGGGGGTCCGGGTGCACGGTGACCCCGACGAGGCCGGCCACCACGTCCTTCGCCCGGTCGACATCGGGGTCGGCCACCGCCGCGACCCTGGCGCCGCTGACCACCTGGTCGAGACGTCGTATATGGTCGGCCCCCATGTGGCCGGCGCCCAGTACCGCCACTCCCAGCAGGTCACCCATGTGTGCGCTCCCTCTCGCCGGCGATCACGGCGGTAGCGTACGCCGACGAGAGAGCGCTTCCTCGGGGTGCCCCGCCGGGGCACCCGTTGCCGCAGGGGGCCTCAGTACCGCAGGACTCCCGCGATACCGTTCGCGTCAGCCAGCGTGCCGTCGGGCACGAAGCGGACGTCGGCGCCGGTCTCCAGGCACTGCTCGACGATCTCGTCCACGATGTCGTCGCGGGCGTCCAGATCGCCGGGCTCGGCCGGCACCAGATGCTCGCCGAGGTCGCGGACGGTCGGCCGGAAGTTCTCCTCCACGGCGAGCAGCCGGACCCGGCCCTCGCGGGCGCTCTGCCACAGCTCGTCCAGACCGGCCGCGAAGGTCCGATGACCGCGTGCCGAGATGAGCTCCCGGACCACGTCCGTGGTGTCCTTGCGGGCCTCGGCCTCCAGTACCGGCCGCAGCGCCTGCCACACCGCCTCCGGACCGGCGTGCGCGAGGCCGCCGTGCGGGACGTGGACGGCGGCCTTGGCGACACTGCCCACCTCGTCCAGCAGGGACAGCGCCGCCTGATCGCCGGTGACGTACACGGGCCGGGGCTGGTCGCGCAGGACCGTGTTCATGGCGGTGTCCGCCTCACGCAGGAACTGCCGGGTGCCCTCGTCGCTGAAGACGCTCGGCAGGCCGCCCGTGCGCATCTGGCGCTCCGGATCGAAGTTCTCCTGTCTGCGCTCCAGCGGGAAGCCGCCCGAACGGACCTGCACCACGCGGTCGTCGCCGCCGCTCCACAGGGTGACGCGGTCCGCGGAGAGAGACAGCACCCAGAAGGGGCGTCCGGCGGCCTGTGCGGCGACCAGGTTGCGGGTGAGGAAGGTGTCCGAGAGCACCACCCGCTCGGGGACGGTGCGGGCCAGGGACCACACCTGGTGCTCGCCGGGGGCGGCGAAGATCACCAGACCGTCCTCGGCGTGTGCCAGATCCACTTCCGCCAGCGCCCGGTCGAGCTGCGCCACGACCTCGTTGCGCCGCTCGCGGGTGACCGCGGGGTCCGACTCCAGGCGCCTGCGGGCCTCGCTGACCACATTGCGCAGCCGGACGGGATCCTGGCCGTTCTCGGGTTCGCGGCGATGCGTCGGGGTCAGCACCGACACCGCCGGATACGGACGCGGGCGCCGGAGTTCGGCGAGGGTCGCGGGACTCAGTGCGTGCTCCATGACAGCACGATAGGTCGGATTCACATGTCCGGCATTCGGGGTAATCCACACCTGAGGTGCCCGCGGATCTCCTTGCCGCACCACGGTGACGCCACGCCCCTCGGACCGTTACGGTACCGGCCAGTAACCCGATCGCGCCGCACCCCGGAGGCCTGACATGCCGCAGCTCGAACTCGACGGAGCGGCCCTGACGTACGACGACGAGGGTCCCCGTGACGCACCGGAGGTGCCCCTCGTGTTCGTCCACGGCTGGACCGCCGACCGGCACCGCTGGGACCACCAGATCGCGCACTTCTCGCCGGGGCGACGGGTGATCCGGCTGGACCTGCGCGGGCACGGCGAGAGCACCGGGGCCGGGGTGCGCACCATCGCCGAGCTGGCCCAGGACGTCCTCGCCCTGCTCGATCACCTGAAGGTCGAACGGTTCGTGCTGGTCGGCCACTCGATGGGCGGGATGATCGCGCAGACCATCGCCCTGGCCCATCCCGAGCGGGTGGAGCGGATGGCACTGGTGTGTTCCATCGGCCGGATGACGTACAGCCGTGGCCGGGGGCTGCTCATGGCCGCCTCCACCCTCGTGCCGTACAAGCTGTTCGTCGCTGCCAACATCCAGCGTGCCTTCGCGCCCGGCTATCCGCGTGAGGAGATCCGCGCGCACATCCGTGCCTCCGCCGCGACCCCCCGCGAGGTCGTGATGACGCTGTACGGCGCGATGCGTGCCTTCGACGTCCTGGACCGGGCCGGTGAGATCCGTACGCCCACCCTGATGGTGCACGGATACCACGACGTGCAGCTGCCGGTGCGGCAGATGCTCCGGATGGCCAAGGCCTACCCGGACGCCGTCGTGCGGATCCTCGACGCGGGCCATGAACTGCCGCTGGAGAAGCCGGCCGAGCTGACCGCCGTGCTCGATCGATTTGTGTCCGATCGATTCGTGACCGAAAAAGCCTGATCTCTTGCGGCGTTTGGGGAAGTTTTTGCCCGTGGCCGGTTCCTGGCGGGACCGGCCCGGTGGCATGGGGTGCGCGGGGTGTCGCGCGAGCAAAGCGCGGCCGAAACCACGGGGGCGGGGGAGGCCGTCCGTGTTGCCGCCGCGTTGACTGCCTCGGGCAACTGACGGAGGGTGGCCATATAGGTGCTAGATACAACCGGTTTGCCCGGCCAGTGCCTGGTTCACCTGGGGAAGCCGAGGTGGGCGCGGGAACCGGCCGCGAGCCGGAGGCAGGAGGTAGCGCATGTGCGGCATCACCGGATGGGTCTCCTTCGACCGTGACCTCACCGCCGAGGCCCCCACCTTGCATGCGATGACCGAGACGATGGCCTGCCGCGGCCCGGACGACCGCGGCACCTGGGTCCAGGGCCCGGCCGCCCTCGGACACCGCCGGCTCGCGATCATCGACCTCCCCGGCGGCCGGCAGCCGATGTCCCTCGACACCGCCGAGGGGACCGTGGCCCTGGTGTATTCCGGAGAGGCGTACAACTTCACCGAGCTGCGCCGGGAACTGGAGGGCCGAGGCCACCGGTTCACCACCGACTCCGACACCGAGGTCGTGCTGCGCGGCTATGTCGAATGGGGAGACGCGGTCGCCGAACGGCTCAACGGGATGTACGCGTTCGCCATCTGGGACGGCCGTCACGACAAGCTCGTGATGATCCGCGACCGCATGGGCATCAAGCCGTTCTACTACCACCCCACCCCCGACGGCGTCCTGTTCGGCTCCGAGCCCAAGGCGATCCTCGCCAACCCGCTCGCCCGCCGGAGGGTCGCGCTGAACGGGCTGCGGGAACTGTTCGTCCTCATCAAGACGCCCGGACACGCGATCTGGGACGGCATGCGCGAGGTGGAACCCGGAACGGTCGTCACCGTCGGCCGCTCCGGCCTCGCCACCCGCGTCTACTGGCGTCTTGAGACCCGTCCGCACACCGACGACCGCGACACCACCATCGCCACCGTGCGCTCGCTGCTCGACGACATCGTGCGCCGCCAGCTGGTCGCCGACGTCCCGCGCTGCACCCTGCTCTCCGGCGGCCTCGACTCCTCCGCGATGACCGCGATCGCCGCCCGGCAACTCGGCGAGCAGGGCGAGAAGGTGCGCAGCTTCGCCGTCGACTTCGTCGGCCAGACCGACAACTTCGTCGCCGACGAACTGCGCGGTACCCCCGACACGCCCTTCGTGCACGACGTCGCCGAACTGGCGGGCACCGACCACCAGGACATCGTCCTCGACGCGCAGTCCCTCGCCGACCCCGCCGTGCGCGAGCAGGTGATCCGCGCCCGCGATCTGCCGACCGGCTTCGGTGACATGGACGCCTCGCTGCTGCTGCTGTTCCGCGCCATCCGCGAGAAGTCCACGGTGGCCCTGTCCGGTGAGTCCGCCGACGAGGTCTTCGGCGGCTACCTGCAGTTCTTCGACGAGGAGGCGCGCCACGCCGACACCTTCCCCTGGCTGACCAGCATGGGCCGGCTCATGGGCGACGACGCCGAGGTGCTGCGCGCCGACCTCGGCAAGTGTCTGGACCTGGAGGGGTATGTCGCCGAGGGCTACCACACCGCCGCCGCCGCCGTCGAACGGCTCGACGGCGAGAGCGACTTCGAGTACCGGATGCGGCGGATGAGCCATCTGCACCTCACCCGCTTCGTCCGCGCGCTGCTCGACCGCAAGGACCGGATGAGCATGGCCGTCGGTCTGGAGGTCCGGGTGCCGTTCTGCGACCACCGGCTGGTCGAGTACGTCTACAACGCCCCCTGGGCACTGAAATCCTTCGACGGCCGGGAGAAGAGCCTGCTCCGGGAAGCGGCCGCGGACGTCCTACCGCGCTCGGTGTACGAGCGGGTCAAGAGCCCGTACCCGTCCACGCAGGACCCGCGGTACGCCCGAGCCCTCCAGGAACAGGCCAAGGAGCTGCTGTCCCGGCCCTCCCACCGGGTGTTCGACCTCGTCGACCGCGACCGGCTGCGCCGGGCCGCCGAACGCGAGGAGCCGGTCAGCACCCAGGCGGCCCGGCGAGGCCTGGAACGCACCCTGGACCTCGCACAGTGGCTGGAGCTCTACACTCCCGAGGTGACGCTCAGCTGAGGCCGATGGCCCGGTCCGCGGCCGCCGCCGTGGGCTGCCACCACGTCGTCACCGGCTCCCACACCAGAACCTGCTTGCCGGTGCCGAGCCGCGCGGCGGTGAAGGAGCGGCCCCAGTGCGCGGCCGAGGCGGCCACGGTCACGGTCTCCACCCGGCGGGCCTCGGGGTCCGCCGGGTCACCGATGGTCCGTACGTCGGCGTAGGCGGTACGGCCCGCCGCGAGCCGGTGGTCGCCGGTGCCGCCCTGCGGTGTCGGCAGGGCCGCACCGTCCAGGTCCCCGAAGGTCACCGTGGGCACACGGTCGACGACGCACGCGCGGGTGCCGCGGTTGGTGACGCTCATGCGCACCACGGTCGGGTCACCGGCCACGGCCTTCGCCCGGACCGTCAGCGCCTTCTCGGCACAGCGGACGGGCCGGGCGTGGTCGGTGGCGGCCTGGCTCTGCGGCGCGGTCAGCAGCAGCACCGCCGTGGCGGCGGAGGCGGCGGAGGCGGCGGGTACGGCGATGGCGGCGCGGATGCGCATGATGGGCTCCCCTGTGGTGGTCACGTACGGGATGCGGCGGCCGAAGTGCGCCTGCCCAGGGAGACGGCCGTGATGCGCGCAAGGTTGTGCCGGATTCGCACCTGATACCCGGTTGCGTCGCCGCTGTCATCAGTCGGCGGTGTTCGCGGAGCTGCTCCAGTCGTCTCCGTCCGCCGGGCAGGAGCTGCCGCTCGGGGGCAGGGTGCCGTAGAGGAGGAAGTCGTCGACCTTCCGGTGGACGCACTTGGAGGAGCCGTACGCGGTGTGGCCGTCGCCCTTGTTGTCGAGCACCACGGCCGACGGGCCGAGCCGTGCCGCCGTCTCCACGGTCCACCGGTAGGGCGTCGCCGGGTCGCCGCGCGTGCCCACGAGCAGCATCTTCGCCGAGTGGACGTCCTTCACCCGGTCGCGGATGAAGTCGGTGCCCTTGGGCCAGCCGTAGCACATGAGCAGCTGGGTGAGCCGGTACCGGCCGAAGACCGGCGATGCCTTCTCGTACGCCGACCGCAGGCTCCGGAGGTCCTTGGTGATCCGGTCCGCGTCGGGCCGGTCGGGGTCGTCGGCGCAGTTGACCGCCATCAGCGCGGAGGCCAGGTTGTCCGACGGGACGTTCTGCGGATCGACGAGGCCGCCGTTCTTCGGGTGCCCCTCGCGGGGCGGAGCGGCGCCGCCGTCGGCGAAGTTCAGCACGCCCCGCGTGTCGCCGTCCTCCGTCAGCGAGGCCAGGGCGCGCTCCAGGGCGGGCCACAGGTCCCTGCTGTACAGGGCCTGGCCGATGGCCCCCACCAGGTCCTGTCCTGAGAACGTGCCACCGAAGTCCATCGGGAGCGGGTTCTCGTCGAGCGAGTGCACCAGCCCGGTGACCTGGTCCCCTGCCGCACGCCGGTCCCGGCCGAACGGACAGGCGACGTCCGTCGTACACCAGTCCAGGAAATCGTCCAGCGCGGTCTGCTCGCCCTGGGCACCGGCCACCCCCTGCTCGGACAACGGCTCGGTCAGGGTGTCCACGCCGTCCAGGACGAGCCGGCCGACCTTGTCCGGGAACTGCGCCGCGTACACCGCGCCGAGCCGCGTTCCGTAGGAGAAACCGAGGTAGTTGAGCTTCTTGTCGCCGAGGGCCTGCCGGATGACGTCCAGGTCGCGGGACGCGTTCACGGTGCCGATGTGCTGCAGCACCGGGCCGGAATGCCGGGCGCAGTCGTCGGCGGCCTTCCGCAACTTCGTGAGCAGTGCCCGTGGATGGGCGAGGTCGGCGTGGGCGCCCGTCGCGACCGCGGCGTCGTCGCCGCCCTCGCCGCAGCTGACGGGGGAGGACCGGCCGACGCCGCGCGGGTCGAAGGTGACCACGTCGTAGCCGTTGGTCAGGTCCATGAACTCCTTGCTGCCGGAGGCGAGTTCGGGTATGCCCGCGCCGCCCGGGCCGCCGAAGTTCAGCAGCACCGAGCCCTGCGGTGTGCCGGTCGCCCGATAGCGGGCCAGGGCCAGGTCGAGGGTGCCCGCGCGGGGCCGGGCGTAGTCGAGCGGGACGGTGACCTTCGCGCACTGGAGGTCTTCCGGCATGTCCGGGCCCTTGCAGGCCGCCCACGTCACCTTCTGCCGGTAGAAGCGGGACAGGTCGGGTTGCGGCTGCGGCCGGTCGGCGCGGGGGAGCCCGGCTCCGAGCAGGGCCAGGGCGAGGGCTCCGGCGCCCGCGCAGCGCCGCACGGTGGGCCGTCTGGACAGCTTGGCCAGCATCGATCGCCTCCCGGGACGCCTGTCGCGGACCGGGGGACGGCGCCCTGGACTCACCATAAGCGGGCCCCGGGGGACCCGCCTCCGGGCGAGCGGGACGGCGCCCGGTGCCGTACCCTTCGCGCCCTCCATGCCCGTTGGCGATCATTGAGCGGCTTTACATGCAGTTCGATAACAGTGTCGCTCGACGGGGTGAAAGACCGATAAGCCATAACTCGGATGGTTCGCCTGCGTTCTATGTGGTGCGGGTGAGTGCCCGCGACGACGTCTGGAAGGCAGGGAACCAATGAGACGGGCTACCCGAAACGGTGTGATCGCCGTCGCCGCCGCCTCCGGGGCGATGGCCCTTGCGATGCCGGTGTCCGCCGCCTTCGCGGCCGACGGCGCGGGCGCCGACGGCTCCGCGGCCGGCTCGCCCGGGCTGATCTCCGGCAACGGCATCCAGCTCCCGGTGCATGTGCCGGTCAATGTGTGCGGCAACACCGTGAACGTGCTGGGGCTGCTCAATCCGGCGGCCGGCAACGCCTGCGCGAACCGCGGCGCCGGCAAGGGGGGGTCCTCCACGTCCCGCGGGGCGTCCGCCCACGGCGGCGCGCAGGACTCGCCCGGCGTGCTGTCCGGCAACGACGTCCAGCTCCCCGTCGACCTTCCGGTCAACGTCAGCGGCAACAGCGTCAACGTGGTCGGAGTGGGCAACCCGGCCCAGGGCAACCAGTCCGTCAACGGCGAGGCGCCCGGCACCCCCCGCCGTCCGCGCACCCCGGCCCCCAGGCCACCGGCCCCCACGAAGCACCGGCCCAGCCCGCGCGCACATCCCGTCGCGCAGTCGGCGGCGCTGGCCCACACCGGAATGGACGTGACGGCCCCGGCCATCGCCGGCAGCGCCACGCTCCTCCTCGCGGGTACGGCCCTCTACCGCCGCTTCCGCTCCGGTCGCACCAGTTGACCCGCCGCCCCTGAAAGGGCCCCACCGGACGCAGGCCCGGTGGGGCCCCGAAGACGGACCCGGGGCAACTGCTGCAGCCGGCCGGGCTGTTGCCGATCACCCTGTTCGGTCAGTCCGGCGCATGCCGCGCCAGGTGACAGCCAGGCCCGCGCCGATCGCGAGGCGGCGGGCGGCACGGTACGGCAGTGGCCCCCTGGGTGAGTTCGGCGATGTCGCAGTCCTCCAGAGGGACGCCACCGAGCCCGTCCGGCTGTGGCGAGGTCGCCGCCCACGATGCGAGTGCTCTCGAAGTCGAGCCGGGCGCGTCCAACGGCTGATCCTGCCGTGGCGCGGCCCCCGTTGATCCGCAAGGATGCGGTACGGCAGTCCGGTCCCGACGGAAAATGGAGCGCATTGATGACCTCTGCGACCCCCCACGACCTCGTCGTCACGCAGGCCACCCTCACCGACTGGCCGGTGATCGCCGGGTGGGCGGCGGCGGAGGGCTGGAATCCCGGACTGTCCGACGGACCCGCGTTCTTCGCACAGGACCCCGAGGGGTTCTTCCTCGGCCGTATCGACGGGGAGCCGGTCTCGGCCATCTCCGTCGTCAACTACGGCGCGGACTACGCCTTCCTGGGCTGCTACCTCGTCCGCCCGGATCTGCGCGGCCACGGCCACGGCCTCACCACCTGGAAGACCGCCCTCGCCCACGCCGGCGACCGTACCGTCGGCCTGGACGGCGTCGTCGCCCAGCAGGACAACTACCGCCAGTCCGGGTTCGAACTCGCCTACCGCACCATCCGGTTCACCGGCACCGCCCCGCAGAGCGAGACACCGGCCGGAGTCCGTCCGGCCGGCCTCGCCGACCTCGCGGCGATCACCGCCTACGACAGCGCCTGCTACCCGGCGGACCGTCCGCGCTTCCTCGCCGAGTGGCTCACCGGCCCCGGCCACCGGGTCTTCGTCCGCCAGGACGGCGCACGCCTCACCGGGTACGGCGTGCTCCGCCCCGGCCGGGACACCCTGCGCATCGGACCCCTCTTCGCGGACACCGCCGACGACGCCCGTGTCCTGTTCGCCGCCCTCACGGCCGACGCCGCCGGACGCGAGATCGCCATCGACGTGCCCGAGCCCAACACGGCCGGCGTCGCGCTCGCCGAACAAGCCGGACTCCGGGCGTCGTTCGAGACCGCCCGCATGTACACCGGGCCGGTGCGCCCTTACGCCCAGGACCGCGTGTTCGGCGTCACCACGCTCGAACTGGGCTGACACGCAGGCCCGGGGCTGTGTTCGCGCTGCGGCTCCACCCGTGGGCGGCGGGCCGGGCAACCGCTCCAGGGGTACATGCGGTAATCCCGTTGCCCGGGCCGGGACGTTCCTGGTGAGCTGGGCCCATGGATCACTCGGCAGTGCTCGCCCGCTACGACCGTGACATGCGCGAGAACGCGGTTCCCGACGGCCCCGGTGCCCGGATCGAGCGGTCCGGTGCGGTCGTGCGTCAGGTCGCGGACGCGTACGGCTGGAACGGCGTGCTCTGGTCCGACCTGGACCGGACGAGTGCGGAGCAGGTGATCAGGGACCAGATCGTCCATTTCACCGGCCTCGGCCGCGACTTCGAGTGGAAGCTCTACAGCCACGACCGGCCGGAGGATCTCGGTGCCCGGCTCACCGCCGCCGGGTTCCGGGCCGAGCCCGCGGAGACGCTGCTGATCGGCGAGGCCGACCGGCTCGCCCTGGACGCCGAACCGCCCGCGGGCATCCGTCTCCTGCCGGTCACCGACCCGGCCGGCGTCGACCTCGTCGTGGGCGTCCACGAGAAGGCGTTCGGCGACGACGCCACCCGGCTGCGGCACCGGCTGCTCGCCCGTCTGGCCGCCGACCCCGGCACGGTCGTCGCCGTGGTCGCCCTCGCCGGGGACGAGCCCGTCAGCGCCGCCCGGATGGAGCTGGTGCCCGGCACCCCGTTCGCCGGGCTGTGGGGCGGCGGCACCGTCGAGGCCTTCCGGGGCCGGGGCATCTACCGTGCCCTGGTCACCCACCGCGCCCGCGTCGCCGCCGCCCACGGCTACCGTTACCTCCAGGTCGACGCCTCATCCATGAGCCGCCCGATCCTCGAGCGCCTCGGCTTCCAGGCGCTGAGCACCACGACGCCGTACGTGTACGGCAGCTGACCGCCGCACGTCAGCGACGCACGCGGGCCCGGTCCAGCGCGGCGACACCGAGTGCGGCCAGGGCAATCTGGATGAACCACTCGATCCAGTCCGGCCCCTTGGTCTGCGCGACCCCGAACCCGGCGGCGATGGCCGAGCCCAGCAGTGCGGCCACGATGCCGACCACGATGGTCCACAGAATGCCGATGTGCTGGCGTCCGGGGACGACCAGGCGTCCCAGGACACCGATGATGATGCCGATGACAAGGGCACTGATGATGCCTGATATCTCCATGTCCACCCCTTTTCGTGGTGCCTCCCGCTCATCGTCTGCCCGCTGTGAGCGAAGCCAGTCCGCTCGGCTCGTTGCCGGGACTTTCTGTTCATCCGACCTTCATGCCATGTACCTTTCAACCATTCCACGCGTGTAGAACCCTCAAGCGGGCTCTACGCGCGCAGACTTGGCGCCCGCACCGCCTCTCCCCACCCCTCATGGAGGTTCGCCGGATGCTTGGATCCAGGAGATCCCGTCCCAGACTCACCACCGCCCTGGCCGGATTCGGGCTGCTGCTCACCGGAGCCGCGGTCCAGGTCGGCAGCGGCACCGCCGCCCACGCGGCGACCACGCACCGCATCCTGTTCGACAACGCCCACGCCGAGACGGCCGGCAACGCCGACTGGATCATCTCCACCAGCCAGCCCGACCCGCTCGGCCAGGACTCCTCCCCGTCGGCCGAGACGGACTGGACCGGCGCCCTGTCCTCCTGGGGCGTGGCGCTGCAGAAGACCGGCGACTACAGCCTGAAGACGCTGCCCTCGGGCTCCAGCCTCAGCTACGGCGGCTCGTCCTCGACGGACCTGTCGAACTTCGACACCCTGGTCCTGCCGGAACCGAACACGTCGTTCACCAGCGCCGAGAAGACGGCGATCATGAACTTCGTGAAGAACGGCGGCGGTCTGTTCATGATCTCCGACCACACCGGCGCCGACCGCAACAACGACGGCCAGGACGCGGTCGAGATCCTCAACGACCTGATGACGAACAACAGCGTCGACTCCACCGACCCGTTCGGCTTCTCCATCGACTCGCTGAACATCACGTCCGGCTACCCGGCGGCGATCAGCGACAGCACCGACCCGGTCCTGCACGGCTCCTTCGGCACCGTCACCAAGAGCCTGATCGCGAACGGCACCACGGCCACCCTCAAGCCCGCCGACAACTCCTCCGTCAAGGGCCTGCTCTACCGCAGCGGTTACTCCGGTAACACCGGAGCCTTCTTCCTCACCAGCACCTTCGGCAGCGGCCGGGTCGCCTTCTGGGGCGACAGCTCCCCGATCGACGACGGCACCGGCCAGTCCGGCAACACCCTGTACGACGGCTGGAACGACTCCGGCGCCACCAACGCGGCCCTCGCCCTCAACGCCACCGCCTGGCTCGCCGGTTCGGGCACCAGCAGCGGCGGTGGAGGCGGCGGCACCGGCAGCTGCACCGCCGGCCAGCTGCTGGCCAACCCGGGCTTCGAGTCCGGTGCCACGTCCTGGAGCGCCTCCAGCGGTGTCATCGACAGCGACACCGGTGAGGCCGCCCGCACCGGGTCCTACAAGGCCTGGCTGAACGGCTACGGTTCCGCCCACACGGACACGCTCTCCCAGTCGGTGACCGTCCCGGCCGGCTGCACCAGCGCCACCCTGTCGTTCTACCTGCACGTCGACACGGCGGAGACGACCACCTCGACGGCGTACGACACGCTCAAGGCGCAGGTGGTCAACAGCAGCGGAACGGTGCTGTCCACGCTCGCGACCTACTCGAACCTGAACGCGGCGAGCGGATACACCCAGCGCAGCTTCAACCTCGCGGGCTACGCGGGCCAGACGGTCACGATCAAGTTCACCGGCACGGAGGGGTCCACCCTCCAGACGTCGTTCGTGATCGACGACACCGCGCTCAACGTGAGCTGAACCATGCGGGGGCGGGCCGTCCGGGCCCGCCCCCGCCCGGTCAGGCCGCCGGTACCGTGATCTGGGGTGTGTTCCAGCCGGAGACCCGCACGCCCGGCGCCGAACCGTGCAGATCGGCCGTCCGGCAGGTGGCGGTCAGCGTCACCGACTCGCCCGGCCACAGGCTCACCTCGTTGTCCGACCAGCGCACCGGCAGCACCGGCTTGCCCTGCCCGTCCACGAGGTGGACGTCCGTCAGCAGCGCCGGGGTCGCCCCGCCGCCCGTGTTCCGCAGGGTGACCGTCGTGGTCGACGTGCCCTCCGACGACTCGGTGGCCGCCGTCGCCGAGACCGGAACCCGCGCCATCGAGGCGAGCCCCTTGAGGTCGGCGTAGCTCGTCGTCGGCGTGTAGTACCAGGTGGTGCCGTTCCAGTCGAGGGTGTCGGGCCGGGTGGAGAGCCAGTACACGTTCCGGCTCACCTCCTTGCCGTCCGCGTCCGTCAGGACCAGCCGGAGCAGATACGTCGACGACAGTCCGCTCACCGAGGACGGCAGGGCGAGGACGGTGCCGTGCGCCCCGTCGCCGCTCACCGTCAGCCCGGTGACGGTCTTGTCGTACCTCTGTGTGCCGTCGGGGTCGTAGAGGGTGGCGTGTGCGCTGAGCCCGGTCGCGGAGGCGTGCCGGTGGTTGACGACGACGACCGAGCGGTCGTCGTAGGAGTACTGGATGTGCAGCGGTTCGTTCGCCTTCTTCGCGCCGAAGTAGGCCCCGCCCTGGTCCAGGTAGCGGTCCATCAGCTGCCAGTGCAGTGAGGTCCAGCCGCTGTTGAACATCCAGTGGATGACGCCGGTGGAGGGGGCCGAGGAGTCCGTGGCGTTGCGGTCGTACGCCTCGAACTGGGCGCGGACGTTCTCGTACTGGGCCAGCTGGGCCTTGCGGACATAGTCGGCGAGGCTCGTGGGGGCGCCGTAGCGGCCGGTGAGGGCGGCGTCGTAGATCTTGAGCGTGCCGAAGGTCGGGGACGGCGAGCGGTGGTACTGCCTGGCGTCCGGGTCCTTCCAGAGGGTGTCCAGTTCGGCGGGGGTCATCATGCGGCGCAGCGTGTCGAGGGTGGGGATGCTCGGCCCCGCGCTGGTCTCGGAGTTGAAGCCGGTGGCCCCGCCCTCGCGTTTGGCGTACCAGTAGCCGGGCGGCACCCAGTCGTACGGCCCGGTCATCTTCATGCCCGAACCGCCGAGCTGCGGCGAGGACTTCTCGGAGGCGGCGGGGACGACAGGAGCGGTCCAGTCGGCGGCCTTCAGGGCGTCCAGGTAGGTCTTCTCGATCCTCGCGTCGGGTGCGAAGTCGCTGCCGATCAGGAAGGAGATCACGCTGGGGTGGCCGCGCAGCCGGGCGGCCTCTGCGGCCATGGACGCCTTCGCCACCGGGTAGTCGGCCTCGGTCCACTGGTCGCCGGTCTCGCTGCCGTTGACCTGGCCCTCCCACTTGTCGCAGCACTCCCAGCCGGGCAGGGTGAGCACGCCGTAACGGTCGGCCAGGTCGAAGAACTCGTCCGGCTCCAGGTGTCCTTCCAGGCGGATCGTGTTCAGGCCCAGGTCGAGGGCGTACTTCAGCCGGTCCTCGACATAGGTGCGGTCCCAGCGCAGGAACTCGTCCGGCGACCAGCCGCCGCCCTTGATCAGCAGCCTGCGGCCGTTGATCCGGTACTCCCTAGCCCCGTCGGCGTTCAGGGGGGCCCGGACGTCACGGATGCCGAAGGTCTCGTGCGCGGTGTCGGACGTCGTACCGGCGACGGACGCGGTGAGGGCGAGGTCGTACAGCGGCTGCCCGCCCATCCCGGCCGGCCACCACACCTTCGGCGAGGTGACGCGCAGGCCCGGGGTGTCGGCGGGGGAGAAGGTGACGGTCTTGGTCTCGTGGGCGGCGAGCGGGACCTGCCGGGTGAACGTCGTCGCGCCGATGCGTCCGGTGACCTCGGCCGTGACCGCGGTGCCGGTGTCATTGCGGGCCTGCACCTTCACGGTGAGGTCGGCGGAGGAGAGCGACGGCACGGCCAGTTCGGTGACGACATGGGCGTCGCGCAGCGCCACCGGGCCGCCCCGGCGCACCACGACGTCCCGGACGATGCCCATGTTCCGGTCGGCCGGCGGCTGGAGCCAGTCCAGCCAGCCCATGGTGAGGTGCTTGCTCGGTTCGTTGGGCTGGACACGGAAGGCGACCGCGTTGGTGCCGGGCCGGACCAGCGAGGTGATGTCCAGCTCGTGGTGCGGGTAGACGCCGGTGACCTCCGCGGCCTTCGCCACCTGGTGGCCGTTGACATGGACGTCGGCCGCCGAGATCACCCCGCTGAAGTCGAGGAAGGTTCGCCGGGTGGTGTCCTCGACCGTGAAGTCGGAGCGGTACCACCAGGGGACCTGGAAGTCCGCCTTCGGGATCTTCTGCTGGTTGGTGGAGTAGAACGGATCGGCGTACACGCCGTCGGCGAGCAGCGCGGCCAGGACCGTCGACCGGGGGCCCGCCGGAAACCAGCCCCTGGCCGGATAGCCGGGCGAGGATACGGCCGCCGGTGAGTCGCTCACCTTCGCCGAGGACTGGATGGCGTATCCGCCGAGCGGGGTGCCGGTGCCGGCCGCCGAGGAGACGCGGGTGGCCGGGACGGGCCCGTGCGGCACCGCCGAAGGCCGGGCGCCGGCCCAGGCACCGCTGGTCAGGGAGCCGAGCAGGCCGAGCACCAGCGCGGTGACGGCGTACCGGCGGGCGGGGGCGGGGCGAGGGAACATGGCAGCAGCACCGGCCTCGTAAAGTTAGGAAACTTTACTAACCTGCCTCAAGCTAGGGTGCCGCGCGGGCCGTGTCAACGACCGTGGCCGTGGCGGGCCTTGCAGGGTCGGCTTCCGGCCGCCCTGCGCTCGAACACCAGGTCCCGGGCCGTGTCCAGCGCCGTGGCCACCGCGCCGAGCAGGACCGCGTCCTCGCCGAGCCGGCTCGGCGCGATCCGCGGGCGCAGCGGGGTGAGGGTGCGCACGTGCTCCTGGACCGGGCGCAGCAGCAGGTCGACGCTGTGGCCGACGCCGCCGCCGAGCACCACCAGGTCCGGGTCGAGCACGGCGGCGGCCGCCGCCACGGTGTGCGCGATCCGCTCGCCCTCCAGCTCCACCGCCCGCGCGGCGGCCGGATGGCCCTGCCGGGCCGCGTCGAAGACCGCCTTCGCCGTGAGCTGCCCGCTCATCCCGAACTCCCGGGCGGCCTCCACCACGGCCACCCCGGACACCGCGTCCTCCAGCCGCTCCGGCTTCTGCCGGCCCGGCCAGGGCAGGAAGCCGATCTCGCCGGCCAGCCCGTGCGCCCCCGTGAACAGCCGTCCCTCACTGACGACGCCCATCCCGAGTCCGGTGCCGATCAGGATGTACGCGAACAGCCGGCTGCCCCTGCCCACGCCGTACGTGTACTCGCCGAGCGCGGCCAGATTGGCGTCGTTGTGCACCTCCAGCGGCACGCCCAGCTCCTCGCGCATCCGGTCGACCAGCCCCGCCCGCCCCCAGCCGGGCAGATGCATCGCGTACCGCACCCGCCGCTGCTTCGGGTCGTAGACGCCGGGCGTGCCGACCACTGCGTGCACCACCTCGGCCGGGTCCACGCCCGAATGGGCGGTCACCTGGCGGGCGGTGCCCACGACCAGGTCGGCCAGCGCCGCGGAGGTGCGGGCCCGGTTGCGTACGTCGGACCGGGCGACGACCGTGCCGTCCAGGTCGGCCACCGCCACCCGCAGCCAGCCCCGGCCGATGTCCACGCCGAGCGCGTACCCGGCGGCCGGGTCGGGGGCGTAGAGCACGGCGGTGCGTCCGCGCTCCGGGGCGTGGGTGCCGACCTCGTGCACCAGGCCGGCCGTCTCCAGCGATGCCAGGGCGCTGGAGACCGTGGGCTTCGACAGGCCGGTTTCGCGGGCGAGTTGGGCGCGCGAGGCGGTGCCGAGGGTGCGCAGCCGGTCGAGCAGCAGCCGCTCGTTGGTGCTGCGCAGCCGTCGGCGGCTCCAGGGCTGCTCCTGCTGCTCATCGACGTCACTGGCGGTCATCGGACCATTCTCAGGTATTCCCGGCGCATACTTGACGCCTCTAGTAAGGCTCCTTAACTTTATCGGCCAGTCAGCCCGCCGGGTGCCGTCGAGGCCGCCCGTGGCGTCAGGAGTCCCCATGTCCGGTAGTCCGCCACCCGCGGGTGGTTTCCTCCGCCGTGTCGGCCTGTTCCAGGCCACGGCCATCAACATGAGCCAGATGTGCGGCATCGGCCCGTTCGTCACGATCCCGCTGATGGTCACCGCCTTCGGCGGTCCCCAGGCGGTCATCGGCTTCGTCGCGGGCGCCGTCCTCGCGCTGTGCGACGGACTGGTCTGGGCCGAGCTGGGCGCCTCGATGCCCGGCTCCGGCGGCAGTTACGTCTATCTGCGCCAGGCCTTCCAGTACCGCACGGGCCGGCTGATGCCGTTCCTGTTCGTGTGGACGGCGATGCTCTTCATTCCGCTGATCATGTCCACGGGCGTGGTCGGCTTCGTGCAGTACCTGGGCTATCTGGCCCCCGGTCTCGGGCGGACGGCGGGCGACCTGATCGGCCTCGGCATCATCGCCCTGGTCGTGCTCCTGCTCTGGCGCGGCATCGAGCACATCGCCCGGATCACCACCGTGATGTGGACCGTGATGATCGCCTCGGTGGTGCTGGTGATCACCGCGGCGGCCACCGACTTCAGCCCGCACCTGGCCTTCAGCTACCCGTCGGGCGCCTTCGACCTGACCGGCGACCACTTCTGGCTGGGCTTCGCCGCGGGCCTGACCATCGGCATCTACGACTACCTCGGCTACAACACCACCGCGTACATGGGTGCCGAGATCAAGGACCCCGGCCGTACGCTGCCGCGCTCGATCCTGTTCTCGATCCTCGGCATCATGGCGATCTACCTGCTCCTGCAGATCGGCACCCTCGGCGTCGTCGACTGGCAGCGGATGACCGACCCGCACGACATCGCCTCCACCTCGGTCGCCTCGGCGGTGCTGGAGGAGACCTGGGGCAAGGGCGCCGCCGACACGGTCACGGTACTGATCCTGATCACGGCCTTCGCCTCGGTCTTCACCGGCCTGCTCGGCGGTTCGAGGGTGCCCTACGACGCCGCCCGCGACCGCGTCTTCTTCCGGCCGTACGAGAAGCTGCACCCCAGACACCGCTTCCCGACGCTGGGCCTGGCGACCATGGGCCTGATCACCGCAGTCGGTTTCCTGATCGGCCGTCATACCGACCTGGCCACGCTCATCCAGCTGCTGACCACGGTGATGGTGATCGTCCAGGCGCTCGCCCAGATCGTGGCCCTGACCGTGCTGCGCCGGCGGCGGCCGGACCTGCGCCGCCCGTACCGGATGTGGCTCTACCCCCTGCCGAGCGTGATCGCGTTCGCCGGCTGGTGCGTGATCTACGGCTACGCCGACAAGAACTCCCCGGGCCGCCGCCCCATCGAGTGGTCGCTGGCCTGGCTGGCCCTCGGCTGTGCGGCCTTCGCCGTCTGGGCGCGACGGGAGAAGGTGTGGCCGTTCGGCGAGAGGGAGATCGCCGAGGAGTACAAGGCCCTTGAGATGAGCTAGAGCTACGGCAGTCTTCGCCAGCCTCCCCGGGCCGGACACCATGTCCGCCGGGGAGGCTGCGTTGATGACCCCGACACTCCCGGCGGACGTGACCGTCCGCCTCGCGACCCCGACCTGTCCGAGTTCGAGGGCGCCCTGCCCGGCCCGGACGGCACCTTCCGCAGCGAGTGCGTCGAGTACGCCTTCACCCGGCCGGGCTGGGCGCCGTACCTGTTCCTGAAGGACGAGCGTCCGGCCGGCTTCGCTTTCGTGCGCGGCCTGGACGGGCCGGTGCGGGTGCTGAACAGCTTCTTCGTGGTGCGCGGGGCACGACGGCGCGGTGCCGGCACGCACCTCGTACGGGACGTGCTGCGCCGGCATCGGGCGCGCCTGGACGCGCGAGCTCCGCCCGGTACCGGACCGGCCGGAGCTGCGCGCGGACGTGTGGATCTCGTTCACCGTGACCGGCTGAGCGGAGCCGGGGTCCGTCCGCGGCGCGTCCTCGACCGGCCTTACGGACGCCCATCAAGATCGCCCCTACGTGCCCTCCTTGACATGCAAGTAATTGCCTGCATAACGTTGAGTGTGCGATCAGAGGACGACACCGGGATGGACAAGGTCTTCAAGGCGCTGGCCGACGACACGCGCAGGCGTCTGCTGGACCGGCTCCACGAGAACAACGGTCAGACGCTGGGCGAGCTGTGCGAGCGGATCGCCATGACGCGCCAGTCCGTCACCCAGCATCTGGCCGTCCTGGAGGCCGCCAACCTGATCAGCACGGTGCGGCGGGGGCGGGAAAAGCTGCACTACCTCAACCCCGTACCGCTCCACGAGATCCAGGAGCGGTGGATCGACAAGTTCGAGCGCCCGCGCCTGAGCGCGCTCGGTGCCCTGAAGCGACGAGCCGAGGAAGCCATGGCCGACAAGCCGAGTTTTGTGTACGTCACCTACATCGCGAGCACGCCCGAGAAGGTCTGGGAGGCGCTCACCGACGCCGACCTGACGGCCGCCTACTGGGGCCACCGCAACGAGTCCGACTGGCGACCGGGCTCCCGCTGGGCGCACGTGCGCACCGACGGTTCCGGAACCGCCGACGTGGTCGGCCGGGTGGTGGAGAGCGAACCGCCGACCCGGCTGGTCACCACCTGGGCCGCGCCCGATCAGGAGGATCAGGAGGACCGGCACTCCCGCGTCACCTTCGAGATCCGCCCCCACGAGGACATCGTCCGGCTGACCGTCGTCCACGAGGACCTCAACGACGAGGGCGAGCGCTCGGAGGTCGCGTACGGCTGGCCGGCCGTGCTGTCCAACCTCAAGTCGCTGCTGGAGACCGGCCGCACGCTGCCGCAGGAGCCGTGGCTGGTGCCGGGACGCTGAGCGGGCACGGGAAAGGCCGGTCCGCCCGGGCGGACCGGCCTCCCATCCTGCGTGTCTTCCTTTCCTCGCATCTCCGGCTACGGCCTGGGCGTGCTCCTCGCCGCCGTACCGGCACAGACGAGTCCGAGTACGAGCGCGAGTGCGCCGATGATCACGTTGTTGATGATCACGCCCGCGTCCGGGCCCCTGCCCACGACCCAGGGGGCGATGATCATCCAGATGCCGATGGCGCACATGGCCCAGCTGAGGCCGTACATCCGCTCGGGGGCCCGGGTGAA
This sequence comes from Streptomyces sp. NPDC030799, assembly GCF_055572255.1. Lineage (NCBI taxonomy): Bacteria > Bacillati > Actinomycetota > Actinomycetes > Kitasatosporales > Streptomycetaceae > Streptomyces > Streptomyces sp. NPDC030799. The sequence goes on from NZ_JBVIDS010000002.1 coordinate 709,960, forward strand.
TCCCAGGGCGAGCAGCCCTATCGCGATACCCATGATCAGGTTGTGCGTCATGAGGGCGGGCTGGCTCGCCGTGTAGTGCACTATCCACGGAGATGCCGCGCAGTAGAGCCCGAGCAGGAAGACCGGCCCGTCCACGAGCGCCACATCACGACCGCCGAGCATGCGGGCGTAGCGTGCCCGCATTTCGGAGACATCGGGGTGGGTCGTCATATCACCCCTGTGCAGGTTGGCCATGACTCGTCTCCTTTGACTTTGCAGGCCAGACCGCGTCTGGTGCGGTGTGCGGATATATCCGCATGTTCCCAGTCTGCTCTTATTTATTCTTTATGTGTAGACCCACATCGGGTGACATGCCGGTACCGACACAGGGCAGCCGAAGGAGTACGGGACGTACGATGCGTTCGGCTGGCGACCTGGGAGGTGACCGTCCGTCATGGATGCGAAGGTGCTGGAGCGGTTCCCCGCCGGGGCCCCGCGCGGATCGTTGCCCGCGGAGGAGTACGCGGCAGCGCGCCGCGCCGCCGGCGAGCGGGTGACCGTGGTGATGGACCTGAACTCCGACGCCTTCCTCGTCGTGGCCGAGGTCGCCGACGCGCAGGACGACAGCCGGCCCTGAGCCGGGCCCCGGGCGCCCGCGGTACCGACTCCGCTCGGCGGCGCAGTGTCGTCGGCGAGCGGCCGACAGGTGATCGTGCCGGACCGTTCCCGCGGATCGCTGACGACATGGACAGCAGCCGGTGCACGTACCGGTGTCACACCTTCGTGAACTCCAACGGTCCGCGACACGAGACCGGTCGGGTTTTCCTTGACCGTCTCCCCGGCGGCTGCCACGAGGCCACCGCCTCCGGCCGGGAGTTGTGGGACGGCAAGAGCGTCGACCTGCACGGCGAGCACCTGCGGGTCGAGGAGGCGCAGCTCAGCCGGGTGCCCGACCCGGTGCCCGAGGTGTACTTCGGCGGCTCCTCGCCCGCCGCCGGCGAGGTCGCGGCCCGGTACGCGGACGTGTACCTCACCTGGGGTGAGCCGCCCGCGCAGGTCGCTGAGAAGATCGCCCGGATCCGGAAGCTCGCCGCCGGGCACGGCCGTACCCTGCGCTTCGGTATCCGGCTGCACGTCATCACCCGGGACACCTCCGAACAGGCCTGGGCGGAGGCGGACCGGCTGCTCGACGGCTTCGACGCGGTGACCGTACGGGCCGTCCAGGCGGGCCTGGCCCGCAGCGAGTCGGAGGGACAGCAGCGCATGCTCGCCCTGCACGGCGGCAGCCGGGAGAATCTGGAGATCCACCCCCACCTGGGGGCCGGGATCGGCCTGGTGCGTGGTGGCGCGGGCACCGCCCTGGTCGGCAGCCATGAGCAGGTCGCCGAGCGGATCAAGGAGTACCACGCCCTCGGCATCGACGAGTTCGTGCTCTCCGGCCACCCCCACCTGGAGGAGGCGTACTGGTTCGGCGAGGGTGTGCTGCCCCGGCTCGCCGCGCAGGGGCTGTGGGCGCACCCCGACGACACCGTGTCCGCCGCCTTCGCCCAGGTGCCGTTCGTGAGCTGACCAACCGGCCTTGGCAGACTGTGGGTTCATGACACAAGAACCGAACGACGTCTCGCCTGCCGTCACTTGGGGCCTGCTGGCCGCGTGGGCCGTGCACGACACCGAGGAAGTGGTGATGGTGCCGCGCTGGGTGCGCACCCATGTGCCTCAGCTGCGCAAGAAGTATCCCCGGGTGCCGGAGACGGTGTGGCGGCGGCTGGAGGCCGTGGACGCGCGGGAGTTCAACACCGCTGTCGCCGCGATGGCTGTGGTGCTGGCCGCCGCGGCGGCCGACGGCCACCGGACCGGGGGCCGCTCGGCCGTCTACCAGACGGCGCTGAACGCCTTCGGCCTGCACGGCCTGGTCCACCTGGCCCAGGCGGCCGCGATGCGCGGTTACACCCCGGGCTCCGCGACCACCCCCCTGGTGGTCCTTCCCTTCACCGTGTGGGCCCGTGGCCGGCTCCGCCGCTCCGGCGCCCTGCGCCCCACCCGGCCGCGGCAACTGGCCGAGGGCCTCGCCTTTGCCGCCACGGCCGCGGTCGGCACCCACGCACTGGCCCAGCGCCTGCTGCGCCGACGGTGACGCAGGGCGCCCCGACTCACCCGTCAAGAACGCCCACGGCCGCGCTGCTGCTGACAGCGGCCCCCGCTGCAGCGCCCCGGCGCCCGTACCAGCACCGGCGGTGAGGCGGGCGCCCCGGCTCCGGCGGCAGCGCCGCCGGTAGCCGCCCCGAGGGTGACGGGGAAGGCCCCTGGCCAAGGCTCGGCCGGCCCGCAGCCGCGTCGCCGGTCAGGGCGGCCCCGGCTGCAGCGCCCCCATGGGCTCAGCTGCGCCGGCGGCGGCGCAGGGCCCCTGGCACCGGTGGTCCTCAGCCCGCAGCACCCGTGTCGGTGCTGTCGGCGGCTCCCGGCCCGGTGGCCCCCAGGGCCCGCAGATGTGCCGCCCGGGACTCGGTCGTCTGTCCCTGGACCAGCAGGAACAGCGCTTCCCGGGCCAGGCGCTGGGCGCGGCTGGTCAGGGCCATCGACCGGCCGCCGCCGGCCACCACCGCCGCGGTGGTGGCCGTCCGCAGCACCTCGTACGACTCCGCGCGCACCGCCAGCCGCTCCGCGACCCGCTCCAGCGGTGCCGGATGGTCGGCCAGGGCGTAGGCGCGGCGGCGGACGTCGGCGAGCCGGGCCGTGAGCGGGGCGGCCGTCTCCGCGTCCAGCAGGGACAGGGCGGCCTCCGTGAGGCCGAAGACCGCCGGGTTGGCGTTGAGCGTCCTGGCCCGGTCCAGGGGCGCCAACCGCTCGTACGGCATCCGCAGGGCGACCGACTCCTCCGGCAGCCACAGTCCGGTCAGTTCCAGCGAGACCGTGCGCGCGGCGGTGAGTGCGGCGAGGCGCATCGGTTCCGAGGCCCGCAGCCCCGGCTGGACGCGCGCCTCGGCGAAGGCGAGCACCGCCTCGCCCGCATCGGTCATCCCGGCGAGCAGCATCACGTCGTTCAGGCCCCACCCGGTGTACCAGGGCACGGTCCCGTCGAACCGCCAACCGCCGCCCTCCCGGCGCACGCGCACCGGGACACGCGGATACGAGCGCAGATGCGCGTACGCCACCCCGGACATCAGCTCGCCCCGCGACAGCGGACCCAACAGCCGCTCCCGGACGGGGAGTTCGCTCTGCGCCAGAATCTGTACGGGCGTGTGGTGCTGGGTCTGCACGAACCATGTCGAACAGCACGCCCCGGCCAGGATCTCCGCGGTCCGGCGGACCACGTCCGGCGGGGCGCCCGAGCCGCCGGACGCGACCGGAGCGCCCACCCCGAGCAGCCCCGACCTCTTCACCGCCTCGATGTGGCTCACCGGAACGCCCTCCTGGTCGACCCGCTCGGCCTCGGGGAGCAGCAGGTCCGTGGCGAGCCGGTGGGCGCGGTCGAGGAGCGGATGCGGCGTGGTGGCTGTCATACGGAGGATTCTGTCGAACATTTCCCCGGCGCCTTGTCGATCCCGGGGCCGGTCGTTCGGGCAGGACGTGACAGGCATGCGAGAGACCCCGAAGTCACCGAGGAGGACAGCATGAAGCACTACCTGCTCAGCGGGACGTCGAGGCCTTCAACGACGAGTTGCGCGCGGCCGGAACGTGGGTGTTCGCCGGCGGTCTGCACGGCCCGGAGACCGCCACCGTGCTCCGCCCGAAGGACGGCGACGTGCTCATCACCGACGGCCCGTATGCCGAGGGCAAGGAGGCGTACCTCGGCGGACTCCACCTGATCAGGGCCGCCGACCTGGACGAGGCCCCGGAGTGGGGCCGCAGGGCCGCCCTCGCCACCACCCTGCCCATCGAGCGACGCGTCCAGAGCCGAGGCCAAGGGCCCGGCCACGGCGCTCGACCCGGGCCGCCATCACGTGCTGCACGCCGTCCGCGCCGAGCTGCTGCGCTGCCTGGGCCGCACCGCCGAGGCGGCGACCGAGTGCGGCCTCGCCGCCGAACTGGCCGGAAGCGAGGCCGGGCGGCCTCACTTGCGGCGACGCCGACACGAGACCGGCCCCACTCAGACGTGACCCGCGTCACCCCGGGGCGCCGGAATGAACTTGAGAACGTGAAAGGTTGGCAAATACATCCATGCCGCCTAGGCTCGGGCCGAATCAGCCCGAGCACACCTGCGAGGCACCCGTGAACCACTCCGCCACCGAGCAGCCCGCCGACATCGTGTCCCGGCTGCGCGCCACCTTCGCCACCGGCCGCACCAGGCCCGTCGAGTGGCGCACCGGCCAGCTGCGCCGCCTGCGCGCGATGCTCACCGAGCGCGGCGCCGACCTCGCCGCCGCCCTCCACGCCGACCTCGGCAAGAGCAGCACCGAGGCCCACCGCACCGAGATCGACTTCACCGTCCGTGAGATCGACCACACCCTCGACCACCTCGCGGACTGGCTGCGCCCCGAGCCCGCGCCGGTCCCGGCCCACCTCGGCGCCGACGCCAGGGCCTGGACGCAGTACGACCCGCTCGGCGTCGTCCTCGTCATCGCGCCCTGGAACTACCCGGCGCAGCTGCTGCTCGCCCCGATGGTCGGCGCCCTGGCCTCCGGCAACGCGGTCGTCGCCAAGCCCAGCGAGCTGGCCCCGGCCACCTCGGCCGCGCTGGCCGAGCTGATCCCGGCCTATCTCGACACCGACGCGGTCGCCGTCGTCGAGGGCGGCGTCCCGGAGACCACCGCCCTGCTGGCCGAGCGCTTCGACCACATCTTCTACACCGGCAACGGCGCCGTCGGCCGGATCGTCATGCGCGCCGCCGCCGAGCACCTCACCCCGGTCACCCTCGAACTCGGCGGGAAGTCCCCGGCGTTCGTGGACCGCGACGCCGACCTCGACGTGGTCGCGGACCGGCTTGCGCGCGGCAAGTTCCTCAACGCCGGCCAGACCTGTGTGGCCCCCGACTACGTGCTGACCGACCCGGAGACCGCCCCCGTCCTGGAGGCGGCACTCGTCCGGGCCGTGGAGGCGCTGTACGGCACGGACCCGGCGGCCTCGCCCGAGTACGGCCGGATCGTCAACGAGCGGCACTTCGACCGGCTCTCCGGCCTGCTCGACTCCGGTCGGATCGCGGTCGGCGGCACCAGCGACCGTACGGCCAAATACATCGCGCCGACCGTCCTCGTGGACGTCGACCCCAAGTCGCCCGTCATGCAGGAGGAGATCTTCGGCCCGATCCTGCCCGTCGTCACCGTGTCCGGCCTGGACGAGGCGATCGACTTCATCAACGACCGCGACAAGCCGCTCGCGCTGTACGTCTTCACCGAGTCCGAGCAGACCCGTGCGCGCTTCGCCGCCGAGACCTCCTCCGGCGGACTGGGCCACGGCCTGCCCCTCGCCCATCTCACCGTCTCCGACCTGCCGTTCGGCGGCGTGGGGGAGAGCGGCATGGGCAGCTACCACGGCCGCTACTCCATCGAGACCTTCAGCCACCGCAAGGCGGTCCTGGAGAAGCCGCTGAGCTGAACTGCCGTGCGTGGCACGGCAGCTGTGCGGCACTCCGCCGAGTGAGCGCTGAAATGATCACTGCGGACGCCTCCGGCGCCTTCGCAGTGCGCGACCTGCCCGTCCACCGCATCGGCTTCGGAGCCATGCGGCCGACGGGCAGCGCCGCGTTCCACCTCGGCACGCCCAGTGGCCGCGCACGCTCCATGGCCGTGCTGCGGCGGGCCGTCGAACCGGGCGTGAACCACATCGACACCGCCGCCTTCTGCTTCTCCGCCACGCGCTCCGCCAAATGAACTGATCAACACCGCCCTCGCCCCGTACGCCGACGACCTGGTCATCGCCACCAAGGTCGGCCCCTTCCGCGACCACTCCGGCGAGTGGGGCACCTCGGCCCGCCCCGACCAGCTGCGCGGCCACGTCGAGGAGAACCTGTGCCGGCTGGGCCGCGACCACCTCGACGTGGTCCACCTGCGGCGGATGCGCCAGGACTCCGTCGCCGAGCACTTCGGCGCGCTCGCCGAACTGCGCGAGGCCGCCCTGATCCGGCACCTCGGCATCTCCGCGGTCGAACCACGCCACCTCGCCGAGACACTGGAGATCGCCCCGGTGGTGTCCGTGCAGGACCGGTACGCCCTGGACCGCCGCGACCCCGTCGCCGGCGAGGCCGACACCCAAGACGTCACCGGACGCGACATCGCCCGCGCCCACGGCGTGAGCCCCGCGCGGATCCGCATCGCCTGGACCCTGCACCAGGGCCCGCACGTCCTCGCCATCCCCGGCACCGGCAACCCGGACACCTCGTGGAGAACGTCGCCGCGGGCGCCGTGCGCCTCACGGCGGACGAACCGAAACGGCTGGACGCGCTGGACAGCGCCGCCGGCTGACTGGTTTTTGAATGGGGCCCGGGCACGGCCGTACGAAGGTCCGATTGACTACCATCGTGTAGACGGTCGTACGGGCCGCAGACGAGGACGGGGTGAGGAACGTTCCATGACCGAGGCGAAGGACGAGCGCCGGCCGGCGGGCGAGCTCGAAGCGAGCGTCATGGCCGCGCTCTGGGCCGCGGGCAGCCCCCGGACGCCCGGCGAGGTCCAGCGGAGCCTCGGCACGGACCTGGCCCGTACGACGGTGACCACGATCCTCACCCGCCTGTACGACAAGGGAGTCGTCGAGCGGCACCGCCAGGGCCGGGGCTACGCCTATGTCCCCGTCCGTGACGTCCAGGACGCCCACGGCCTCACCGCCCGCCGGATGCACAGCGAACTGGACCGGGACAGCGACCGCGAGACGGTCCTCGCCCGCTTCGTCGCCCAGCTCAGCCCCGACGACGAACGCATTCTGCGGGACCTGCTCGAATCCGGCGAACGATGACCGCACTGCTCCTGCTGCCCCTGCTGCTGCCGTTCGCCCTGCCGGCCCTGGCCCGCCGGGCGCTGGACCGGCTCGTCCCGGTGGCCGCGCTGTGGGCCGTCACCACCTGTGCGGTCCTCCTCGCCGGCTGCTCACTGGCCGCCCTCGGCGCATTCGTGCTGACCGGACTCCTCAAGATCCCGCTCTTCGCCGCGCTCGGCGAGCTGATCCATCCGCTGCACACCGCCTCGGACCTCGTCGTGCTGCCGGCCGCCGCGACGTCCGTCGGGGCGCTCGCCGTCTGCGGCTGGACCCTCGTCCGCTCGGTGCTGCACCAGGGCCGTGCCTTCCGCGCGGCCCGGACGGAGGCCGGGCGCGGACCCGCGGCCGGCGACCTGTGCGTGGTGGACTCGCCCCGCCCGGATGCCTACGCGCTGCCCGGCCGCCCGCACCGCATCGTCGTCACCACCGCGATGCTCCGCAGCCTGGACGGCCCCGAGCGGGAGGCGCTGTTCGCACACGAGCGGGCCCACAACGACGGCGGCCACCACTATTTCCTCGCCGCCGCCGAACTCGCCGCGCACTGCCATCCGGCGCTGCGCCCGGTCCGCGAGACCATCCGCCTCGCCGCCGAGCGCGCCGCCGACGAGGCCGCCGCCGCCCGGGTCGGCGACCGGCGCCTGATCGCCCGGGCCATCGCCCGCGCGGCACTCGCCGGGGAGGCCGCCCGCTCCCCGCGCCCCGGCTTCGCCGCCGCCGCCACCACCGGCCCCGTCCCGCAGCGCGTCCAGGCCCTGCTCGCCGCTCCGCTCGTGCCCCGGGCCGGCCGGACGATCGCCGGCCTCCTCATCGCCTGCACCGCCGTCTCGTGTGTGGCATCGGCCGCCGGAATGGCCGACGTCCACCACCGGGTCGAGGTCGCCCAGGGGGACGAGACGCCCTGACGCCGCCGCCCCCGCGCCGGGGAGCGTCCTGTCGGTCACGGTCCGGGCCGGACGGGGGAGCCACGTGGGCCGATGGCGGCGAGGTGGCGGTGTCCGGCGGACCAGGGCCCGGTCAGGTGGCGGGCAGCGGTCGGTTTCCGTGCGGGTGCAGGCGGTCGGTGAGGAAGGCCAGGATCTCGTCGCGGGCCCGGACCGTGGGGTGGCCGCCCTCGTCGACGAGATGGGCGGTGACGACGCTGTGCGGGGTGCCGACCAGGTCGGCGAAGAAGGGCGGCGGGGAGGGGTTGGCGGCGCTGTCCGGGAGGACACGCCCGTCGAAGGCGTCGCCGAGCAGCGCGCGGTAGGCGGCGAAGCGCTGCCCCGTGCACCAGCGGTCGCCCTCGAAGCGGTAGGCGAGGACGGTGAGTCCGTCGCGGTCGAGCCGGTCGCGCACCGCTCGCGCGTCCGCCGCGTCGAGTTCGAGTCCGCCGGGGTCGTCGAGCGGCAGCGACGGGTGGTTGACCACCGGGGCGATCACCGCCGGCTCCAGGGCCATGGTGAGGGCGAAGTTGCCGGTGAAGCACAGGCCGATCGCGCCCACCCCCGGCCCACCGCACGCGGTGTGGGCCTGGCGCGCCAGGCCGCGCAGCCAGACCGTCACCGGGCTGGTGCCGCCCCCGGCGAAGGCGCGGAACTCCGCGCTGACACAGGCGCGGCGGACGACCTCCCGGCCGCCCTCGACCGTGGGAAAGGCGCCGTCCGTCCCGAACAGGGAGGGCACATGCACGGTGAAGCCCGCGTCCCGCACCCAGCGCGCGAGCCGCAGGACGTCGGGACTGATGCCCGGCATCTCGGGCAGCACCACGACCGCGGGACCGGCCCCGGCCACGTACACCGTTTTCTCCACCCCCTCCACGGTCACGCTCCGGCGGGTGAAGTCGGTCATCGGATCGTCGTCGCTCATGGGGCCAGCCTGGCCCCTGGGCCGGGCGCCGGGTGAGGGGCGGGATCGCCAAGGCCGGGGGTAATCTCGCCACACGAGGGATGCGAGCGGCACGCGGTCGGCAGCCCGGCGCACGGGGACACCAGGGGGTGGGGGAGCGATGGCTGAAGCGGCGCGGCAGGCGGAGGACGGTGCGTGTCCGGGCGCCGGACCGGGTGCGCTGCGGGTCGGGGTCCTGGCGTACCCGGACTGCTTCGCGTCCGAAGTGTTCGGTGTCCCCGACCTGTTGACGATGGCCGGGCATGTCGCCGGAGCCGACGCGCCCGGCTACCGGGTGTCGGTCGTCTCGCCCCGCCGCCGGGTCACCGCCTCGGGCGGCGCGAGCCTGGACGTGCGTCCCCTGCGCGAGGTCGACGTCCTCGTGGTCCCCGGCTTCGAACTGCGCCCGGACGCGGATCTCGACGCGCGGCTCGCCCGGCTCGCCCCCGAGATCGCCGCGATCCGCGCGCAGGCCGCGGCCGGCACCGCCGTCGTCTCCCTCTGCGTCGGCGCGTTCCTGCTCGCCGAGGCGGGGCTCCTCGACCGGCGCAGGGTCACCACCTCCTGGCTGCACGCGGGCGAGCTGGCCAGGCGCTGCCCGGACGCCGACGTGCGGCCCGAGCACCTCGTCGTCACCGACACGGGAGTGACGACCACGGCCGCCTTCAGCGCCATGTACGACTTCGCGCTGGACCTGATCCGCCGCAACAACGGCGACCGCGTGGCCCGTACCACCGCACGGCTGGCGCTGGTCGACGACGCGCGGACCTCCCAGACCCCGTACGTCGACCCGCGGCTCCTCCCGCAGCCCGGCCGGGAGTTCTCCCAGCGGGTGATGCGGCGGCTCGACCAGAACCTCGCCGAGCGGTACGACCTCGCCGCGCTCGCGGACGCCTTCCGGGTCAGCCCCCGTACGCTGCTGCGCCGCTTCGCCGAAGAGACCGGACGCAGCCCGCTGGCCCATCTGCAGGCCTCCCGGGTCCGGCGCGCCCGCCATCTTCTGGAGACAACCGACCGCACCGTCGCCGCCGTCGCCGCGGCCGTCGGCTACCAGGACCCCGGCACCTTCGCCGCCCTCTTCGCCCGCCACACCGGCCACCGCCCGAGCGCGTACCGGGCCGCCTTCCGCCGCCCGGCCCGGGCGTCCGTCCCGGACGGCGTCTAGGAAAATTTCCGATCACCGGACCGTCGGCCCGGCCTGCCGCCGACGACGCGGGAACACGCCCGTCGCAACGCGCGTAGAACAGGGACTGGCATCCGTCGGGTTTTACGTATAACCTCACCCGCTAACCACCCCCACCGGAAGGTCCCGATGCGACGCGTCGCCCTGGTCACCCTCGTCGTCGACGACTACGACGAGGCCATCCGCTTCTACACCGAGGCCCTCGGCTTCCGGCTGGCCGAGGACGTCCCGCGCCCCGACGGCTCCCGCTGGGTCGTGGTGGAGCCGGGAAGCGACGGAGCCGGAACGGGTCTGCTCCTGGCCCGCGCCAAGGGCGAGGACCAGCGGGCCCGGATCGGCGACCAGACCGGCGGACGCGTCGGGTTCTTCCTGCACACCGACGACTTCGCCCGCGACCACGCCCGGATGACCACGGCCGGCGTGACCTTCCTGGAGGAGCCCCGCCACGAGCCGTACGGCATCGTCGCCGTCTTCCAGGACCTCTACGGCAACCGCTGGGACCTGCTCCAGCCCGCCCCCTGACCTTGAGAACCACCCGCGACCCACTCCTGAGGAAAGCCCTGCCATGACCGCGCCCCGCATCGACATCGAGACCCTCCGCCGGCTCCCCAAGGCCGTGCTGCACGACCACCTCGACGGCGGCCTGCGCCCCGCCACCGTCGTCGAACTCGCGGCGGAGATCGGTCACACCCTGCCCACCACCGACCCCGACGAACTGGCCGCCTGGTACTTCGAGGCCGCGAACTCGGGCGACCTGGTCCGCTACATAGCCACCTTCGAGCACACCCTCGCCGTGATGCAGACCCGTGAGGGCCTGCTGCGCACCGCCGAGGAGTACGTCCTCGACCTCGCCGCCGACGGTGTCGTCTACGCCGAGGTGCGCTACGCCCCCGAGCTGAACACCAGGGGCGGGCTGACGATGAGCGAGGTCGTGGAGACCGTGCAGGAGGGCCTGGCCGCCGGTATGGCCAAGGCCGCCGCGGCGGGCACCCCCGTCCGGGTCGGCACCCTGCTGTGCGGCATGCGGATGTTCGACCGGGTCCGCGAGGCCGCCGACCTGGCCGTCGCCTACCGGGACGCCGGGGTCGTCGGCTTCGACATCGCCGGCGCCGAGGACGGCTTCCCGCCCGCCGACCACCTGGCCGCCTTCGAGCACCTGCGCCGCGAGAACGTGCCCTTCACCATCCACGCCGGTGAGGCGCACGGCCTGCCCAGCATCCACCAGGCCCTGCAGGTGTGCGGCGCCCAGCGCATCGGCCACGGCGTGCGCCTCACCGAGGACATCCCCGACCTCGCGGCCGGCAAGCTCGGCCGGCTCGCCTCCTGGGTGCGCGACCGCCGTATCGCCCTGGAGATGTGCCCCACCTCGAACCTGCAGACGGGCTGTGCCACCTCGATCGCCGAGCACCCGATCACGGCCCTGAAGGACCTGGGCTTCCGGGTCACCCTCAACACCGACAACCGTCTGGTGTCGGGTACGACGATGACCCGCGAGATGTCCCTGCTGGTCGAGGAGGCCGGCTGGACCGTCGAGGACCTGCGTACGGTCACGGTGAACGCCCTCAAGAGCGCGTTCATCCCGTTCGACGAGCGCAAGGCCCTCATCGAGGACGTGATCCTGCCGGGTTACGCGGCAGCGCTCTGAACGAGCCCCCTGAGGTAGGCGGCCTGTCCGACGTGCTGAAGGTCGTCGGACAGGACGCTCACCAGGCGCACCCCCAGACTGACCGGGGGATCCCAGCGCTCGTCCACGATCCGCTCCAGATCCTTGGCGGCGAGCGAGCGCAGCGCGCCGAGCGTCTGCTCGTGGACGGCGTCGTAGTACCCGGTCAGCTGGTCGGCCGACTCGACCCGCACCTTCGTGACCTTCGCGGGACTGTGCCCGTATCCGGTGTCGTGGCGGGGCAGGCCGAGGCCGAAGCGTTTCTCCCAGCCCTGGGACAGCCACACCTGGTCGAGGTCGAAGGCGTCGGCGATGTGGTCGTCCTGGACCCGGGTGAGATGCCAGACGAGCCAGGTGATCGAGTTGGCGTCGGGGGCGGGGCGGTGGTGCAGCTCCTCCGGTCCGAGGCCGTCGAGGGCGGCATGGACTTCTTCCTGGATGCGGCCGTAGCCGTCGATGAGGATGTCCTTTGCATGCATACCGTCCACCATCCCAAACCCCGGGCGCTCACGCGTCCGGAATCCGGCTCCCGTGGAAAGCGGGCGGCACCCGCTCCGGCAGCTGCACCCGCGCCACCGGCCTCCCCGGTGAAGTCCTGCGCCGCGAGGATACGAACGCCGCCCCCGCCCGCCGCGGCGCACCTGCTCAGCGGGTGCGCGCCGGTGGCGCCGCGACATGGACAACGCGTTCACTCGCGGGAATTCCTGCGGCCGGTCGTCCGACACCCGCTGTGCGCCCGGCCGTTTTGCGTCCGCGGCGGAGAACGGCCGGATGGCGGAGGACGGCCGGCATGGCGGAGGACGGCCGGCATGGCGGAGGACGGCCGGAATCAGGAGGCCTGGGAGCCTTCCCGGGAGGGCGCCAGGTCCCCTGTTTCGAGGAGCGTGACCAGCGCGCGGGCCGCCGGGCTGGTGGCCCGTTCCGGCGGCAGCAGGGCCACGGTCTCGTACTCCGCCTCGCCCGTGCCCTTCAGCGGCAGCGCCGTGAGAGACGGCCGCTTGTGCCGGAAGTGCCGGGGTACGACCGCGATCCCCAGGTTCTCGTCCACCAGGTCCAGCAGGCTGTGCACGTCGTTGACCTCCAGCGCGACTGTGCGCCGCACACCGGCCGCGGTGAACGCGGCGTCGGTGGTGCGGCGCGGCCCCCAGTCCGGGTGGAAGTCCACGAAGACCTCGCCCGCCAGGTCGTCCGGAGTCAGCACCGCGCCCGCCGAAGCCAGCCGGTGGCCGGGATGGCACAGCACGGTCATCGGCTCGCTGGTCAGCGACACAGACCGCAGCTGGTCGCTGTCGGCCTGGGTGCGGTAGGCGAAGGCGAGGTCGAGCCGGCCGGCCCCGACCTCCTCGGCCAGCGCGCCCGAACCGGCCTGCCGCAGCCGGATCTCCACGTCCGGATGACGGCCCCGGAACGCGGCCAGCAGCCGGGCCACCTGCACCCCGGCGATGCACTGCTCGGTGCCCAGGGCCAGGGTGCCGCGCAGCACACCCTGTACCGCCGCGACCGCTTCGTGCGCCGCGCGCACCTGCGCCAGGATCCGCTCGGCCTCCACCAGCAGCGCCCGCCCCGCCTCGGTGAGCGTCACCCGGCGGGTGGTCCGCACGAACAGCGGCGCCCGCAGCTCCCGTTCCAGCGCCCTGATGGACGCCGACAGCCCCGACTGGGACACCATCAGGCGTTCGGCGGCCCGGGTGAAATGCCGGTCCTCGGCGACGGCGGCGAAGTGCTGGAGATGGCGCAGTTCCATGATTGAGAAGCCTAATCGCTGAATACCATCGGATTCTTCTGTTGGACCGCTGCCCGGCGGGCGGGGAAGAGTGGGAAGCGGTTGCCCGGAGCGCAGGCTCCCGGGAGCCGCGACGACCGTGACCGTGTGCCAACCCCTCTGGAGTCGCGTTGTACACCGCACACCCCGACCGTTACGCCGACATGCCCCACCGGCGCACCGGACGCAGCGGGCTGAAACTGCCCGCGCTGTCCCTCGGCCTGTGGCACAACTTCGGCCCGGACCGGCCCGTCGAGACGCAGCGGGCCATCCTGCGGCGCGCCTTCGACCTGGGCGTCACCCACTTCGACCTCGCCAACAACTACGGCCCGCCCCCCGGCGCCGCCGAGTCCGCGCTCGGCGAGGCACTCAGGGCCGACTTCGCGCCGTACCGCGACGAGCTGGTGATCTCCACCAAGGCCGGCTACCTCATGTGGCCCGGCCCCTACGGCGAATGGGGCTCGCGCAAGTACCTGCTGTCCTCGCTCGACCAGAGCCTGACCCGGATGGGCCTGGACTACGTCGACATCTTCTACTCGCACCGCCCCGACCCGGACACTCCGCTGGAGGAGACGATGGGCGCGCTGCACACCGCGGTGCAGCAGGGCAAGGCCCTCTACGTCGGCGTCTCCAACTACTCTGCGGAGCAGACCCGCGAGGCCGCGCGCATCCTCGCCGACCTCGGCACCCCGCTCCTCATCCACCAGCCGCGCTACTCGATGCTCGACCGGCGGCCCGAGGACGAGGGACTGCTCGACGCCCTGGACGAACTGCAGGTCGGCTCCATCGTCTACTCCCCGCTGGAGCAGGGCCTGCTCACCGGGCGCTATCTCGACGGCATCCCGGAGGACTCCCGCGCGGCGAGCGACAGCCCCTTCCTGAACTCGGACGCGGTCACCGAGGACCTGGTCGCCCGGCTGCGCGCCCTCGACGAGATCGCCAAGTCCCGCGGCCAGACCCTGGCCCAGCTGGCCCTGGCCTGGGTGCTGCGCGGTGGCCGGGTCACCTCGGCACTGGTCGGCGCGAGCAGCCCCCGGCAGATCGAGGACAGCGTCGGCACCATCCGCAACCTGGACTTCGACGCCGGGGAACTGGCCCGGATCGACGCGATCGTGAAGCACTGAGCACTCCGTGCACGGACACCGGCCACCGGGGCGGTGAGGGCGGCTGCCGAGGGCATCCGGGTGCCGCCTGGGGAAACCGAACGCACCCGGCGCTGCCTTGGGGGGCCGTGGACGCCGGGTGGCGTGACGGGGCCGGTCGGTCGGGATGCCTCGTCGTCCGCCCGGATCAGGGGCCGACAGCGGCCGCCCCGCAGTGGACGCCGTCCGCCCGGCGGCCCGTCGTCTCGCCGGACGGGGCGGCGGGACAACCGGTCCCCGTCACCTCCGGGATCGTCTTCAGCCGGCGGGCGGAGCCATGAACCGGGCGGGTCCGGGTGCCGCGGGTGCCCGTGGCCCGGCCCCCGGGTCTTCCGGGCGAGGTGCCGGGCGAGGCCGGGGTCGACGAGGCTGCCGGGATGCACGGAGAAGGCCCGCACCCCCTCCGCCCCGTCGACCGTGCTGCGGACCTCGACCGGCCGGGGGTGCCGGAGAACTCGGCTCCGTCAGGGAACCGTCCGCCGGGGCAGACCCTCCCCCGCGGTCGAACCCGTCGCCGGCCGGGCGGTGTCAGACATCCGCCGGGACGCGGTCCAGAAAGCCCAGGACCTGCCGGATCCGGCCCTCCTCGTCCAGTGTGACGACGTCGAACCCCGCCACCGGCGCCGAGCCGTCGGCCGCGTTCACCAGCTCCCAGCCGAAGCGCGCGGTGTCGTGGTGCCCGTCCACCGCGCCGAGCGGACGGAAGACGAACCCCGGGAACTGCTCGTGCACCGCCGCGATCACCGCCGCGATGCCCTCGTGGCCGCGGACCTCGGCGAGGGGGTCGGTGTAGCCGCCGTCCGCCGTCCATGCGGCGGCGACCGCCTTCTTCAGCGCCTCCGGCTCGGTGGCGTTCCAGGCCTCGAAGTAGCGGGCGGCGGCGGTCTCGTAGCGGTCGGTGTTCACGGACATGGTGAATCAGCCTCCATCGAGGTCGTAGCTGCTGGTCGGAGCCGGATCCGGGGCTTCGCCGATCCGGTGTGACCACCATGCCGGAGGTCCGAGGGGCGGGTCGATTACCTGCCGGGTCATGCCCGGGCGCGCACCTGCCGGTGAATTCCGGCCAGAACACCCGGTGAATATGCCAACAGACTGGCCGGAAAGTCATGGTGACACCGTTTCAGGAGTGGCGATACTCGAACGCCAGGGGCACTTCACCGCACAGGAGCCGCACGCAGAGCGAGGTCCAGGCCGGCACACCAGCGAGGCGACGGGGGAGTGAGACATGCACGACGAATTCCTGTGCCATGTCACGGCGTACGGCATGTGCGACGGCCGGCGCATCGGCGTACCGCTCGGCACCTATCGCGCGCCGACGCTGGCCCTGGCCCTGTGGTGGCTGCGGGACCGGGCGTCCTGGATCGCCGAGCGCCTCGACCCGAGCCCGGAGGACCTGGCCTTCCCGGCGGGCGCGCTGGTGCCGGTCGCGGACACGGTCGCCGACGTGCCCGCCCTGTTGCGTGCCTGGTGTGCCGATGACGTCCGGCAGGAGCTGGTGGCCGACGAGCTGGCGGGCGGACGGCTGGTGCGGATCGCCGCCAGCGACGACACCACCGAGTACGAACTGCTCGCCGAGTCCGTGGACGCGCTGCGCATGCAGCGCACCCTGCCGGTGCTCGTGGTGCCCGTCGCCTGACACGTGTCCATGACGCCGACCCTGCCGCAGGACGACGTCCTGCACCCCGGCTCACCGCGCACGCCCCTGTCCTGTGCCGCCGAACCGGGCTTTCCCGAGGACGCCCCCCGTGACGAGCGGCGTGCCCGGACGGATGGGGTGGCCGGTGTCCGGGACTTCAAGGCCGGTTCACCTCGCCCTGCCTTCGCAGCGGGCGCGCCAGCAGGCCGCCCAGGAAGCCCGCGACCAGTCCCCACACTGCGCCCAGGCCCACCGCCTGCCACAACCGTGGCTTGAGGAACAACTCTCCGGACAGCCCGCCGCCCAGATCCCCGATGCCGAGCAGGGAGAGTCCGTAGTGCGCCGAACTGCGGCCCGCCAGACAGATCATCAGCACCGCCAGCGCCAGCGCCACGGCCAGGTGAACGGCGTGCTGCCACAGGCGGATCCGGGCCGGTGAGCGGACCGCCATGCGGAAGGCCACGACCAGCAGCAGGATCGCGTCCACGGCCACCAGCCACCACCACCGGCCGTCGTGGTCGGTGAGCGAGCCCATGTTCAGCGCGGAGACGTCCGGGGTGCGCAGGATCGCGTCCAGGACGTGCGGCATCGGCAGGCCGAACGGCCCGTCCACGCGGCCGTTCCAGGACGCCCCCATGCCGAGGGTCAGGGCCAGCCAGGCCAGATTGGGCAGGCCGAGCAGAATCAGCGCGAAGGTCTCCGGGACGTGCCCACGGGTGGCCGCCGTGATCAGCGCGACGACGAGGCCGATCACGACGTAGGCGAGGAGCAGGACCACCACCGCGTGCGCGGCCGGGCGCACCGACTCCTGGAAACGCAGCAGCCGAGCCGGCAGCGGCGCCCCGTACGCGACCAGCAGCGCCAGCAGCAGCACTCCGGCCAGCCACAGCAACCCGAACAGCACCGTCAGCGGCACGTCCGTGGTGAACCCCACCTTCGGCGCCACGTCGAACAGCCCTGTCAGGTCGCTGAGGGCGCCGCTGCCCACGTCGACGGCGAACGTCTGCCGGGCGCCGAAGGCCAGGCCGATCAGCACGAGCAGCCACAGCACCGCGATCCGGGCGGCCCAGCCGGCCAGTTCACCCGCCGAGGCCACCGCCCGGTGCCGCAGCGGGCGCAGGAAGCCCGCGCCGATCACCAGGGCACCGGCCAGGGTCACCGAAAGGGGGATCACGGTGATCCCGGCCCGGGTCTGCGCCAGTACCCCCGCGTTGCCGGAGAGTTCCACACTGCCGCCCACCGCCGTGACCAGGGTCGCGGCCACCACCCGCGGGAACGCGCCGTCCGGCAGGCCCGCTGCTCCGGCCGCCCACAGTCCGAGCGCTGAAACCAGCACCATGACGGCCAGCCCGGTCAGCACCGTCGCCACGGCCCGCGCCCAGCCGTGGTGGGCGGCGGGCCGCGCGGAGACGGTCGGAGCGCTCACGCTTGCCACGCTAAGCAGCGGCCCGGCACGGCGCCCGCCGGGTGGGCCGTCCGCGTCGGCTTGCGAGCCTCGGCACCCTGCGACACATCAAGCGGCGTATCACGAACGATCGCTGCGATCGCGACCGGAACGCGACGGGAAGAAGGGCACGTGAGCGCCGAGTTTCCGTCTCCTGGCCGCCCGACAGGACCGCCGCCCGGCCACGTCACCTGTGCGGTCGGCGGCGGATCGTCCACGTCGTCCTCGGAGCGGCAGACGACAGGATCCGCGCCGTCGCCGGGGGACTCCGCTCCCGGCGAGTCGGCGGTCAGGCCGCACAGCCGCAGCCGCAGGGCTCGCCGTCGGAGTGAGCAGGGGGAGTCTGCTGGGCGCGTGACCGTCGCCACTGTGCGCGGTGGGCGAACGCCCCGGGGGACTGCCGAGCCCGGCTCGGGGTACGAGGACAGGTGCAACAGTGACCGGCCGGACCGGGTTTTCGAGAGAGACGGCATGACCAAGCATCTGGGCGGGACAGTGATACCGACTGGTTTCGACGTACCCGTGGAACCGCTACGGCGCGCGGCGCATTACACCGGCGAACCCGGATGCATCGCCGAGGCGCGCGTCTTCGCGGCCCAGTTCCTGGAGCAGTTGCGAACCGAGTGGTGCGCCACCCTTGACCGGCGCGCCGACGGCGAGCTGCTGCTGGTCGTGAGCGAACTGGTCACCAACGCCGACCAGCACAGCAATGGCCCGTTCATCCTGGAACTGGAGGGCACGGACAGCGCCGTCACCGTGTGCGTGTACGACAGCAGCACCGCCCTGCCCCGCCGCTACCCCAAGAACCCCGAACGCGTGGGGCGCCACGGTCTGGAGATCGTGTGCGCCCTGGCCTCGGAGGTCACCGCGGAGCGCGTTCCGGTCGGCAAGCGGGTGCGGGCCCGCTTCGAACTGCAGCGCTGAGGCGGCGGACGCACCGCCGCCTCAGGGGCGTGCCGCACTCGCAGCCGGCTCAGGCGCAGCCCAGCTCGCCGAGCATCCCCGCGCGCAGCCGGGTGATGATCCGCTTGATCAGCCGGGACACGTGCATCTGGGAGCAGCCGAGTCGTTCCCCGATCTCCGCCTGGGTGGCCTCCTCGACGAACCGCATATGGATGATCTGCCGGTCCCGCTCGCTGAGTTGCGCCATCAGCGGGGCGAGCGCGTGGTAGTCCTCGACGAGCCGCAGCCCCTCCTCCTCGACGCCGATGAAGTCCGCGAGCACCGCCTCGCCGTCCTCGGGGCCGTCGCCGGTGAGCGCGGCGTCCAGGGACGCGGAGTTGTATCCGTTGGAGGCGAGCTGGGCCTCGACCACCTCGTCCTCGGAGATGTTCATCAGTGTGGCCAGCTCGCTCACCGTCGGATCCCGGTCGAGCCGGCTGGACAGCTCCTCGCGCGCCTTGGCCAGCTCCACCCGGGCCTCCTGGAGCCGGCGCGGCACATGCACGGCCCAGGTGGTGTCCCGGAAGAAACGCTTGATCTCGCCCACGATGTACGGCAGGGCGAAGGACGTGAACTCCACCTCGCGTGCCAGCTCGAACCGGTCGATGGCCTTGATCAGGCCGATCATGCCGGTCTGGACGATGTCCTCCATGTCGTCGCCGCGGCCCCGGAACCGTCCGGCTGCGAAGCGGACCAGCGACATGTTCATCTCGATGAGCGTGTTGCGCGCGTACTGGTACTCGTGCGTGCCTTCCTCCAGCTCGGTCAGCCGGCGGAAGAACTGGCGGGACAGCTCCCGCGCGTCACGGGGCGCGACGGACGCCGGGTCCGCGATGCCAGGCAGTGACCCCTCGCCCGTCCTGTCCTGCTCGGTCCTCATGGTGACCTCTGCTTCCGACCGGATCCCGGCGGTGTTCATTACCTCTCCCACGAAAGTCACGGTTCTCCGTCTGCCTCGGCGGCTACTTTGCCCGTTTCTTACCGTTTGTTCTGGATACCCGGAGCGCTCTGTTTTCATGCGCGCCGGTGGTGCCGCTCACGGGGCGGGTACCCCCGGTCACGTCTCGCATGCACACGGAGTTGCTCAGTGGCGGGAAACAGGCCTCTCGGATTTCCCTCAGGGCGCAATGCCGAGCCCTTGTCCGATGGCCCACCGCCCCTACGCTGACGTGGGTGACCAACCAGGTGAGCAACGAAGCCCGAGTGATCCCCCTGCGACCGGCGCCCGCCCGTCCGGCGGAAGGCGAGTCCGCGCCCACGCGTCATGCAGAGAGCACACAGAGCACAGAGACCAAGGAGCCGTTGTGGCGCGATCTGGTCGGTGAGGTGCTGCGCCGCGAGCGGCGGGCGCAGGACCGCACCCTCAAGGACGTGGCCGACGCGGCCAGGATTTCGCTGCCCTATCTCTCCGAGATCGAGCGCGGGCGCAAGGAGGCGTCCTCGGAGGTCCTCGCCGCCGCAGCGCACGCACTCGGCCTGGGCCTCGCCGACCTGCTGTCCCTGGCCCACGCCGACCTGACCCGCCGCACGACCCCGCACCCCCGCCCCTCCACCGCCCGCCCCTGCAACACCCTCTGCCTGGCAGCCTGAGCCGCCCCGGCGTTACGGCAGGCTCCGTCTCTGGTGGCCCGAGCGGCGCGCGGGGGCGAGGGGCTCCCCGGCCGCCCGAGGGCGTATCGACGCTGCGGAGGTCCTGCGCCCGTGTACGGCAACCGGGTGACGGCAATGGAGCGACCGTCTCAGCGGACCCGGTCCCGGCCGTGGGGGCGGTGCACCGCAGCCGAGCGGCCTCCCTGGCCGGCCGGGTCCCGCGACGGGCCGTGCCCGGGCCGTCCGCCTTCGGCCCGGCCACTCGCCCCGCGACCCCGCGCCCTCCCGATCACCTGGTCCGACCCGCCGGGGCACTTACCCGGCGGCCCTGGGATCACCTGGCCCGACCCGCCAGGGCGGATCACCGGCGGCCCGGCGACCACCCGAGATGCCCCGGCCGCGCCACCCGGCGGGCGTGTCACTTCTCGCGGAGCCGGCGGAAGAAGGCCCGGATGTCGGGAATCAGGAGGTCCGGCTCCTCCATCGCTGCGAAGTGGCCGCCGCGGTCGAACTCGGTCCAGCGGACGAGGTTCTCGGTGCGCTCCGCCTTGTGCCGCAGTGGAATCTGGGGGTCGGCCGGGAACACGGCCAGCGCGGTCGGCGCGGTCGACGGCGCGGCCGGTCGGGCGGCCCGGGCGCCGGTGACGTGGGCCCGCTCGTAGTAGATGCGGGCGGACGAACCCGCCGTACCGGTCAGCCAGTACAGCATCACATTGGTCAGCAGCCGGTCCCGGTCCACCGCATCCTCCGGCAGGTCCTCGCAGTCCGCCCACTCCCGGAACTTCTCGACGATCCAGGCGAGTTGGCCGACGGGTGAGTCCGTCAGGGCGTAGCCGAGGGTGTGCGGACGGGTGGACTGCAGGGCGGCGTACCCTGCGCCGTCGCGGAACCATGCGTCCCACCGGCGCCAGGACAGCAGCGTCCGCTCCCGCTCCTCGGGGCCGAGCGCGGCGAGCTCCTCCTCGGTCGGCTCGCTGAGCGCCTGCGCGCCCGGCAGCAGATTGAGGTGGACGCCGATCACCCGGTCCGGATGGACGCGGCCCAGCTCGCGCGAGATACCCGCGCCCCAGTCGCCGCCCTGCAGCCCGAACCGCTCGTAGCCGAGCCGCCGCATCAGCTCCGCCCAGGCGTCGGCCACCCGGCGCGCCTCCCAGCCCTGCTCGGTGGTGGGCCCGGACAGCCCGAAGCCGGGGATGCTCGGCACCACGACGTGGAAGGCGTCGGCCGCGTCCCCGCCGTGCGCCACGGGGTCGGTCAGCGGGCCGACCACATCCAGGAACTCCACGATCGAGCCCGGCCAGCCATGGGTGAGCAGCAGAGGTGTGGCGTCCGGCTCCGGGGAGCGGACGTGCGCGAAGTGGACCGTGGCGCCGTCGATGGTGGTGGTGAACTGCGGCCACCGGTTCAGCTCGGCCTCGGCGGCGCGCCAGTCGTACTCGTGCCGCCAGTACCGGACCAGCTCCCGCAGATAGCCGGCCGGGACTCCGTACTCCCAGCCGGCTCCGGGCAGTTCGGCCGGCCAGCGGGTGCGGTCGAGTCGGTCGTACAGGTCGTCGAGGTCACTCTGTGGGACGGACAGCCGGAAGGGTTCGATGCGTTCGGCAGGTGTGGAGGGCATGATCGGGATGCTAGGCGGGGACCCCGTTCACCCGCACGGAGTAATCGGCGCTCCCGCCGATGAGTTTCGC
This sequence comes from Streptomyces sp. NPDC030799, assembly GCF_055572255.1. Classification (NCBI taxonomy): domain Bacteria; kingdom Bacillati; phylum Actinomycetota; class Actinomycetes; order Kitasatosporales; family Streptomycetaceae; genus Streptomyces; species Streptomyces sp. NPDC030799. Next base: position 731,758 of record NZ_JBVIDS010000002.1, read on the forward strand.
CGCGAGGACCGGTCCACACCGATGACCGCGTTCCCCGCCCAGGAGGTACTCATGACCACCGACGGATTCGTCACGTGTCTGTGGTTCGACGGCCAGGCCGAGGAGGCCGCCGAGTTCTACGTCTCGGTCTTCAAGAACTCGAGCATCGGCCGCATCGGCCGCCACACCGAGGCCGGTCCCGGCCCGGCAGGCTCCGTGCTGGTGGTCGAGTTCACGGCCAACGGCCAGAAGTTCATCGCGCTCAACGGCGGCCCCCAGTTCACCTTCAACGAGGCCATCTCCTTCCAGATCCTCTGCGCCGACCAGAGCGAGATCGACTACTACTGGACCAGGCTCACCGAGAACGGCGGCGAGGGCGGCCCCTGCGGCTGGCTCAAGGACAGGTACGGGGTTTCCTGGCAGGTCGTCTACGACCGGATGCCCGACCTGCTCGGCGACCCCGACCAGGAGAAGGCGGCCCGCACCATGAAGGCCATGATGAGCATGGGCAAGCTGGACGTCGCCGCGCTGGAGAAGGCGTACGCGGGGGAGTAGTGGACCTCCGGGGGCTCCCCGGCCGTCACCCCGCCTCGGCGAGGATCTCCGTGATCACATGCCGGGAGTTCTCCGCCAGGACGGGGTTGGTGTCCCAGTAGTACGGCAGCTGGATCAGCGAGATCGACAGCGCCCAGCCCCGCCCGCGCGCCCATTCCGCGTCGTCGGCGCCGACGGCCTCGCGGAAGGTGTCCCGGACGGAGGCGGGCAGGAGGTTCCAGGCCACGATCAGATCCACGGCCGGGTCGCCCGTTCCCGCGCAGCCGAAGTCGATGACCGCGCTGAGCCGGCCCTCGTCGACCAGCACGTTCCCGGGGGAGAGATCTCCATGGGCCCACACCGGCGGCCCGGTGTGGGCCGGCACCTGCAGGGACTGCTCCCACAGGGCCGTGACCGCGCCGCCGTCGACCCGCCCGCCCAGCTCGGCGATGGCTGCCCGGGTGGGCTCGTCCCGGTCCCGCAAGGGGCCGCCCCGGTATCCGGGCGGCCCGTCCTGCGGCGCGATCCGGCGCAGCGCGCGCACGAACGCCCCGAGGTCCTCGGCGAGCCGCTCCGGCTCGCTGACGGTGCCGGCCACCGGATTGCATCCCTGGAGCCAGCGGTAGACGGACCAGGGCCATGGATAGCCCTCGTCCGGTTCGCCGGCGCCCACCGGTTCGGGCACGGCGACCGGCAGCAGCGGCCCGAGCCGGGGCAGCCAGCGCTGCTCGTGCGTCAGATCCGGTACGGCGCCGGGCCGCCGGGGCAGCCGTACCAGCAGGTCGCTGCCGAGGCGGAACATGGCGTTCTCGGTCCCGGAGGACGCCAGCCGCCGTACGGGCAGCGCGGCCCAGTGCGGGAACCGGCGGGCGATCAGCCGCCTGACCAGCGGGGCGTCGAGGTCGGCCTCGTCCGCGTGCATCTTCGGTGGAGTCCGGCTGTCATGGGCAGTCATCGCGGCCCATGACAGCGTCTCGAAGCCCTCGCTGTCCACACGGTTTTCTCGGCTCAGACCCGGTCGGCCGCGATCAGCAGGTACTGGAAGCTGCCGTTGCGGTAGGCGTCGAGGAACGTGTCCTCGATGCCCGTGACCAGATGGTCGGCCTGCTTGCGCAGTTCCCAGTAGGGCATCGTGGCCTCGGTCAGGTCCTGGACGTGCACCGGTACCAGCCGGTTGCGGGCCATCGCCCTGAAGTACTCCGAGCGCGGGTGGATGTCGCAGATGTAGTGCGCGTTGATCAGGGACACCTCGCGCGAGGCCCGTCCGTAGGTGTCGTTGTAGCAGCCGGTGATCACCACATAGCGTCCGCCGCGGCGCAGCAGCCGGGCGTGCTCGGCGAACAGCAGGTCCAGCTCGACGTACATGGTGGACTCGTTGTTCCACGACGCCGCGTACGCTCCCGACGCGAAGCCGGTGTCGAGCATGTTGCGGTGGTGGTAGCGCACCTTGTCGTCGATGCCCCGGGCGCGGGCCTGCTCGTTCGCGAACTCGGCCTGCTTGGCGGAGATCGTGACGCCGTCGGCGTGGCAGCCGTAGCGCAGGTGCGCCACGACGCTTCCGCCGCCCCGGCCGCAGCCGGCGTCGAAGACCCGGTCGGCTGGGGCCAGCGGCCCGAGGTGGGCGGCGAGCAGTTCGGCCTGGGCGTGTTCCAGGCGGTGCAGTTCCGCGGTGACGCGTGCCCGGCGCCGCTCCGGATCGGGTTCGTCGAGCACCGAGCGGTCGGCCTCTCCGATGCCGTAGTGGTGGTGGTACAGGTCGTCGATCTTGCCGAGTTCGAGGTTGACCGGGTTCTCCTCGGCGTTCCAGTAGTCCGCGACCCGGCTCTGGTAGATGGACTGGGCCGGGACCGGAGCGGGCGTGGTCCGGGTGGCGGGGGCAGTGGTCAACGAGGACTCCTCTGAGCGCATGTGACGGTGTTTCGCAAGTGGCTGTTACCAGTAGTCGGGCAGGTGGTAGCGGTGGGTGTTGGTGGCGTGCCACTCGTGGTTGCCCGACACCCAGGCGGCGAGCCCCCGGGCGTAGCGCTCCACCAGCGGCGAGGTGGCGGACAGCAGGGCCGCCTCCTCCTCGAAGGCCTCCATGATCCGGTTGTGGATCTGGACGGACTTCAGATAGGCGGCCTTCAGACCGCGCCGCTCGTTGGCGGCGACGACCTGCGGCAGGTTCAGGTGCGTGGGGTCGCTGGCCAGCTCCTTGGTGAAGGAGTACAGGTCGTTGACGATCGTGGTGGCGTTGGCGGCCAGGGCGGTGATCCGCTGGATCTCGGGGCGGGCGTAGACCTGCTCGGGCAGCTCGTAGCCGTCCACGGCGTCGACGAGTGACAGACACGGGCGGAAGTTGTTGAACTGCCGCATCACCAGGTACTCCCAGACCCGCGGCACGTACTTCGTCTCCATCCAGGCGGCCTCGCCCAGATAACCCAGGTGCAGCCGGGCGACGTCGTGCACGAACCGGTCGGTCTGGCTGGGCGTGGCGAAGGTGGCGTAGTCCGCGAGCGCGAAGTGGTACGAGCGCAGCGGGCCGTCGGCCTGGATGCCGTGGCGCCACTCCTCCTCCAGCTCCGGGACACCGTGGAAGGGGTCGAGCGCCGACTGGGCGATGATCAGCGGGCCGGCCAGACCGCGCCGCGATCCGCCCCTGCCCTCGTCCTCCTCGCAGTAGCACGAGTCGACGATGTTCTCGGCGAGCAGCAGTTTCCCGGCGGCGGTGAGCCGGTCCAGGTCGAGGCCGCCCGGGTGCTGGAGTACGACGGCCCGGCCGAACTGGAAGCCGGAGAAGTCCCAGTTCCAGGCCGTGGGAAACAGGTCCAGCTCCCGGGCCCAGGTCTCCAGCCGGCGGTCGATCTCGGCCGCCTTCTCCGGGTCGGCGGGGACGGCCGGCTGGTAGTGCAGTCCGGGGATCGCGCCGGTGCGGCGGGGCCTGCGCAGGCTCTGGGCGATGTTGGGCGGCCCGGGCAGCGTGTAGGAGGGGGCGGGTGTGCTCATGGAGTGCTCGGACGTCATTCGGGGAACCGGCCGATCTGGACGTTCTCCAGGATCCCGGCCGCGTCGGGCACGAGGATCGCCAGGGAGTAGTAGGCGGTCACGAGGTAGTTGACGATCGCGGCCGAGTCGATGCCCATGAACCGGACGTTCAGTCCCGGCTGGTACTCCTCCGGGATGCCGGTCGGGTACAGCCCGATCACACCCTGGTCGGCTTCGCCGGTGCGCAGCGCGATGATGCTCGTGGTGTGGTCGTCGCTGATCGGGATCTTGCTGCACGGGAAGATCGGCACCCCCCGCCACGCCGGCACCTCATGGCCGTCGACGCTTGCGGTGCCCGGCACCAGTCCGCGCCGGTTGCACTGCCGGAAGAACGCCGCGATCGCCTTGGGATGGGCCAGGAACACCTTGGTCTTGCGCCGCATCGACAGCAGCTCGTCCAGGTCGTCGGGCACCGGCGGGCCGGTGAAGGTGCTGATCCGCTGGCCGTAGTCGACGTTGTGCAGCAGCCCGAACTCCCGGTTGTTGACCAGCTCCCACTCCTGGCGCTCGCGGATCTCCTCGACCGTCAGCCGCAGCTGCTGCGCGGTCTGGTCCATGGGGTGGTTGTAGAGATCGGCGACCCGGGTGTGCACCCGCAGCACGGTCTGGGTGAGGGACAACTCGTACTCGCGCGGGGCGAGTTCGTAGTCCACGAAGCCACCGGGCAGCGTGGGCTCGCCGACATGGCCGGCCTGCACCGGCACCTCGGCCTCGCCCTTGCGGTTCATGGGCCGGTTCTGCCGCTCGACGTATGCCTGGAGGTGCGCGGCGAGCGAGGGCACCCGCTCGGTGAACTCCTGCACGACGGCCCAGGGCAGCGCGAGCACCACGCCCGCGGTCTCGGCCCGCACCGAGGCCAGCCACAGCGGGTCGGACTGGCCGACGGCCTCGTCGCCCATCTGGTCGCCGTCGGTGACGACCCCGGTGATCTCCTCGTCGCCGTACTTGCCGGCGGTGTAGCGGGTGAACCGGCCGTGCACGACCAGGTAGGCCTCCGTCACCGGCTGGCCGGCCTCGAACAGCACCTGCCCGGCGCGCACCTCACGGGGCTGGAAGCGGCCGGCGATCTCCCGCAGCACGTCGATGTCGGGGTAGCCGCGCAGGATCGGCAGCTCGGTCAGCGTCTCCGGGATGACCCGGATGTCGTCGGCGCCGTTCTGCTCGAAGTGCACCCGGCCGCGCCCCGTGCGCAGCGTCAGTCGGCGGTTGACCCGGTAGGTGCCCCCCTTGACGTCCACCCACGGCAGCGTCTTCAGCAGCCATCGCGAGGTGATGGCCTGCATCTGCGGTTCGGACTTGGTGGTCGTGGTGAGCTGACGGGCAGCCCGGGTGCTCAGACTGGTGAGCTGCCCGTCGGCCCCGGGATCGGGAGCGGGTTCGTCGACGGCGGGACCGGTGGCGCTGTCCGGTGTGGTCACATTGCCTCCAGCAGAGCGATGAACAGGGGTGACGGGATCGAGCGGTGGTGTGCCAGGTGGTGGTGTGCACGGACAGCCAAACAGGCCGCATGATCGCTGGGAAAGGCGCGAAAAGGGGCTCTTTCATCACCTGGTGGTGCAAACCTGTCGATGGTGGCAGCAAGGGGGGCGCGTGGGTGGATGCGCGCCGGGCTTTCGCCCCCGCGCCCGTGGTGCGCACCTCCCGCCGGCCCGGTGCAGGGTGGGTCACCCTCCGTGACGAGCGGCACCGGACGGCCTCGGCGGCCCGGCGATCCCCTCGTCCGGCGCGCGGCCCGAAGACCGGATGGCTAGCGTGAGCTTCGGGACACACCGACTGCAGCGGGGGACCAGCCGTACGCGACACAGACCAGGAGGGCCGCGAGCATGGCCGTGCAACCCGAGGGAACGCCCTGTTGGGCCGATGCGATGTTCAGCGACGTCGAGGGAGCCAAGCGGTTCTACGCCGACGTCCTCGGCTGGACCTTCGGCGAGTCGTCGTCGGAGTACGGGAACTACACGCAGGCCTACGCGGACGGCAAGGCGGTGGCCGCCGTCGTCCCGCCCATGCCCGGCCAGGAAGGTCAGTCGCAGTGGTGCCTGTACTTCGCCTCGCCGGACGCCGCCGCCACCGCGGAGAAGATCCGCGAGAACGGCGGCGAGGTGCTGATGGAGCCGATGCAGGTCGGCGACTTCGGCACGATGTGCCTGGCCCGCGAGCCCAGCGGAGCCGTGTTCGGCGTCTGGCAGGGCGGCACCCACGAGGGCTTCGAGGCGACCGCGGTCCCGGGCGCCTACTGCTGGGCCGAGGTCTTCACCCGTGAGCCGGAGAAGGCCGACACCTTCTTCTCCGGCGTCTTCCCGTACCGGATGAAGCAGATCGACGACCACGCCGTCGACTTCCGGATGTTCGACGTGGGCGAGAACACGGTCCTCGGCCGGATGCGGATGACCGACGACTTCCCGCCCGAGGTGCCGTCGTACATCAACGTCTACTTCACCGTCGACGACTGCGACGAGGCCGTGGCCCGCGCCACCAAGCTCGGCGGTGTCCTCCGCTTCGGGCCGATGGGCAGCCCCTTCGGCCGGTTCGCGGCCCTCGGTGATCCGCAGGGTGCGAACTTCTCCGTGATCGACATCACGACCAGGGAAGGGGAGATGCCGACCGTCACGGACGTCTGACCTGCGCCCCCGGCCAGGCGGCCCGCGGCACGACGCGGCACGGTCACCCGCGTGACCATGGCATGATCGGGCATATGCGTGAACGTGTGGTGGCCGCGTGCGACGGGGCTTCGAAGGGAAACCCCGGACCGGCCGGATGGGCGTGGGTGATCTCCGACGACGAGCGGACCGCCGCCCGCTGGGAGGCCGGCCCGCTCGGCCGGGCCACCAACAACGTCGCCGAACTCACCGCCCTGGAGCGGCTGCTCACGGCCGTCGCGCCGGACGTGCCGCTGGAGATCCGGATGGACTCCCAGTACGCGATGAAGGCGGTCACCACCTGGCTGCCCGGCTGGAAGCGCAACGGCTGGAAGACCGCGGCCGGCAAGCCCGTCGCCAACCAGGATCTCGTCGTCCGCATCGACGCGCTGCTCGACGGCCGGTCGGTCGACTTCCGTTATGTCCCGGCCCACCAGGTCGACGGCGACCCGCTGAACGACTTCGCCGACCGTGCCGCCAGCCAGGCCGCCACCGTCCAGGAGGCGGCCGGCAGCGCGCTCGGCTCGCCCGAGCCGCCGCCGTCGCCCGACACCCCGAAGGCGGCCGCCCCGCGCAAGAAGGCGCCCCGCCGCGCCGGCGGCGGGGCGTCCTCCCGCACGATCAAGGCGAAGTTCCCCGGCCGCTGCCTGTGCGGCCGCTCCTACGCGGCCGGCGAGTCCATCGCCAAGAACGCGCAGGGCTGGGGCCACCCGGAGTGCCGGACCGCCGAGGCCTGATCAGCCCGCCTCGGCCGTCTCGGTCGCCGTCGGCCGTGGTCAGCTGTCGAAGGTGTAGAACTTCGTGTGGTCCAGCAGATCCGCCGGGCGCACGTCGTTCCACGGCTTCATCGTCTCGTTCAGGTCCACGACGTCCGGCGTGCCGCCGGCCGGCACGTAGGCCGCGCCCGGATGCCGCCGCTGCCACTCCGCCCACAGCTTGTCGACGAAGGCGTGGTGCAGCCAGAACACCGGATCGTTGGGGGAGACCCCGGTGGCCATCTGGCCGCCGACCCAGACGTGGACCCGGTTGTGCAGATTGACCCCGCGCCACCCCTCCAGGTGGTTGCGGAACCCGTCCGAGGCGCTGTTGTACGGCGCCATGTCGTACGTCGGTATGGACAGCACCGACTCCACCTCCGCGCGCGTCGGCAGCTCGCGTACGGCGGTGCCGAGCGAGCGGCGCAGGAACGTACGGCCGTCGACGCGTATGTTCAGCGGCCACTTGCCGGAGTCGGCGAACGGGCCCTCCATCACCCGGCCGTCGCTGCTGCGCCCGGTGCCGCCGAGGAAGTCCGGCGCCCACAGCGCGGCCCGCACCGTGCGGTCGGTGCTCCAGTCCCAGTAGGGCAGCGCGACCGAGGGGTCCACCGACTGCAGCGCTTGTTCGAAGTCGAGCAGGAATCTGCGGTGCCAGGGCAGGAAGGACGGCGAGCGGTGGCCGGTCCGCTCACTGGTGTCGGTGTCCGACATGATGAAGGCGTTGTGCGTGCGGACGAACTCGTCGTAGCGTCCGTTGCGCTTGAGTTCGAGGACGGCGCCTACGAACCGGCGCTTCTCGTCGGCGGTCAGGGTGGCCTGGTTCTTGCGTACGGTCATGGTGCGCGGTGCTCCGGAAGTCCTTGGCGGGGGCGGTCAGTTGGCGGGGAACGGCAGCAGCGGGGCGCCCTGCAGCTCGTCGACCGCGGCGCGGGCGGCGGCGCGTGGGGTGGGCACCGGGTCGTAGTGGCTGACGACGCTGATCCAGCTGCCGTCGGCGTTGCGCATCACATGCAGTTGCACGCCGTCGATCAACACCTCGTAGCCGCCGCCGTGTTCGTGGTGGTGGCCGCCGGAGCCCGTCGTCATCGGCCGGCCCTGTATCCGGCGGCCCTTGTAGACCTCGCTGAAGGTGTCCGGCATCGGCATGGAGTGGTCGTGTCCGGCGGCCGAGGCCGTGGGCGCCGCGAGGGCGGTGACGGTGGCCGTCGCGGCGAGGGCGGCCGTCGCGGTGAGCGCGCGGCGCCGGGTGAGGTCGGGCATGCGGGTCCTCCTGGAGTGTTCCGGTGGTGACCACGCATGCCTATCGGGGGCTCGGTGACGGGAAGAAATCGCCCGGAACCGGTTGGCTGCGATTCGGACAATTACCCACATGTCGTACAGGGTTGAACAAAGATGATCTTGTCGTGTACGGGTCGGGATCCGCTCCGGAACGGGGAATTCCTTGCCGCGACGACCGCGTTCACGCTGTTACTTGCCGTCCGCCGTCCGCCCGAGTGGCCCGGCTCACCACGTCAGACTGACGCGATCGGACACCCGGGCGGCCCGCTGTCCCGCACACCGCCCGCAGGCGCGGTGCAGAAGGCGCGGTCAGCGCAGGAGCCGGTCCAGGAAGGCGTTCCCGAACACCCGGTGCGGGTCCAGGCGGTCGAGGTTCGCGACCGCCTCCGCCCACTCCTGTGGCCCGAAGGTGCCGGGCACGGCCGTGCCCAGCACCCCGGCGTCGCTCCAGGCGGCGTCCGCCGTGTACGCCCAGCCCTTGGACCACTCCACGCGGGCGAGCGCGGCCCCGCCGTCGTACGTCGTCAGCAGGAACCGCTCCAGCTCGCGCAGGAACGCCTCCGCGTACGGCGTGCCCGGCAGGGTGAGCACGTCCAGCCACACCGCGGTGTCCCACTCGGGGTGGTCCGGGCGCGGGCGCAGCGCGGACAGCAGCGGGGCCTGCGCGCCGGACACGCCGGAGTCGGCCGGGTCGTCGAGACCGGTCACCCGGATCTCCACCGAGCCGTTGACCGGGAAACGCCCCTGTGCCGCGTACGCCGCCAGTCGCTCCCTGTAGACACGCGTGAACTCGTGCACCACGCGCTGGACTCCGGCCCGGCCGGTGAGCACCGCGTACCCGTTCGCGGTCACCCGCAGCGTGGTCGGCCGGAGGTACAGCAGCGTGTTCTTCGACGGGCCCCACAGGTCGGCGGAGTCCGTGGCCGCAAGCCCCAGGGAGGCCACGGTGAGCTGCGCGGCGCCCAGCTCCGGCGCCAGGTACCAGGCGGCGCCCGCCACCAGCCGCCCCACCAGATCGGCCACGGGCGTCGGCAGGCTGTCGGAGAACGGGTAGTTGTACGGCGCGGTGACGTGCCGTGAGCCGGCCGGCCGCACCGGCGCGACACTCCACTCCTTGAGCCACGGGAACTCGGTGAAGGCGAACCAGATCGCCTCGACACGGCCCGAGCGCCGCAGAAAGCTCTCCAGGGTCCGGCCGCCGGAGCCGGGCGCCGCGAACAGTTCGCGGGCCGGGACGTCGGTGCGGCTGACACAGCGCAGCGGGGTGTCCGGACCGACCCGCAGCACCACCTCGGTCACCAGGGCCCGGCCGAGATGCGTGAGCAGCGCCGCACAGTCCGCCTCGTCCCGGCGGAACGTGCGCAGTACGTACGCCCCGCGGTCCGCGTCCCACACCACGGCCGTCAGCTCCAGCACCCGGTTGCTGAGCGAGCCGTACGTGCTCCCCGGCAGCGGGCTTTCGCCGTCGGCCGGTACGGCGGTGCCGTGCGCGTCGATCGCCAGGGCACCGCCCAGCGTCAGGTCGCCCGGCGCCGGTGTGGCGGTGAGGCCCAGCCCGTGCCCCTCCAGGAAGGCGAGCAGGGCCTCCAGGGTGACTCCGGCGCCGGCGCGGACTGCCGAGTCCGGCTCCAGCACCAGTCCGGTCAGATGCGGGGCCGTGTCGACCAGCAGGACCCGGGAGCCGGCCGGCGTCCCCTCGGTGATCGTGAGTGGGGACCAGCCGTGCGCACAGCCCCGCGCCCGCACCCGCCAGCCGCTGCGCCAGGCCCAGTTGACGACGTCCCGCACCTGCTCCGGCCCGGCCGGTGCACAGGCCCACAACCCGTCGGCGGTGATCTCGCCCACCCAGTTGCGGTACGCCGAGCGGTACAGCGCCACCGGCGCCGGAAACCCGGGGAGTTCGGCAGCGGCCACCGCCGGGTCGGCCGCGATCAGCACCGGTACGGCGGCCAGCGCGGCGGCGCTGCGCAGCAGACCGCGCCGGCTGAGCGGGCCCGAACCGCCGTCGGGGTAAGGATGGTTGTCCATCGAACGATCGATCACACGGCCACGCTAGGTTCCACTGTGGGGTTCTCGGCGTGACGCCGGCCCATCTCACCCAAGTGGGTGATGGAGACACGGCCTGCCCGCCGGAGAGGACCGTTCCGCCTGCTCCCGCGCCGGATGACAGACTGGCGCCATGGACGAACGCGCAATCCGCAGGTCGGGGCAGTGGGCATCGGTGGTCGGTCTCGGCACATGGCAGCTGGGCGCCGACTGGGGCGACGTGGACGACAAGCAGGCCCTGTCCGTCCTGGAGGCGGCGGCCGAGGCCGGGGTCACCTTCTTCGACACGGCCGACGTGTACGGCGACGGACGCAGCGAGGAGACCATCGCCTCCTTCCTGCGCGGCCGGCCCGACCTGCATGTGCTGGTGGCCACCAAGATGGGCCGCCGGGTCGAACAGATCCCCGAGAACTACGTCCTGGACAATTTCCGCGCCTGGAACGACCGCTCGCGCCGCAACCTCGGCGTCGACCGCATCGACCTGGTCCAGCTGCACTGCCCGCCGACGCCCGTCTACTCCTCCGACGCGGTGTTCGACGCCCTGGACACCCTGGTCGAAGAGGAGCGCATCGCGGCCTACGGGGTGAGCGTGGAGACCTGCGCCGAGGCGCTCACCGCCATCAGGCGGCCGCATGTGGCCAGTGTGCAGATCATCCTCAACCCCTTCCGCATGAAGCCCCTGTACGAGGTGCTGCCCGCGGCCCGCGAGGCCGGCGTCGGCATCATCGCGCGGGTGCCGCTCGCTTCCGGCCTGCTGTCCGGCAAGTACACCAAGGACACGGTGTTCGCGGCCAACGACCACCGCACCTTCAACCGGCACGGCGAGCAGTTCGACCAGGGCGAGACCTTCTCCGGCGTCGACTACGACACCGGCGTCGACGCCGCCGCCGAGTTCGCCGCGCTGGCCCCCGAGGGGTACACCCCGGCCCAGCTGGCCCTGCGCTGGATCATCGAGCAGGACGGCGTGACCACGGTGATCCCCGGCGCCCGCAACCCGGGGCAGGCCCGCGCCAACGCGGCCGCCGCCAAGCTGCCCCCGCTGCCCGAGGAGACGTTCACCGCGATCCGTGACCTGTACGAGCGGCGGATCAAGGACCAGGTCGAACACCGCTGGTAGTCGTCGGGGCACGCGTCGTTTGAACGAACGGCCGAGCGGTTACCCGCACCGCATGACGCAGGAAGGACGGCGCAGAGGGCGGAACGAGACCGAGGAGGAGCGGGCCGACCGGATGTGGGTCGAACTCATCCAGGAGGTCCGGGTCGCCCAGACGGGCGTGCAGATCCTGTTCGGCTTTCTGCTGACCGTCGTCTTCCAGCCGAAGTACGCCACGCTGCCCCACGCCGACCAGGTCATCTACATCGTGACCGTCGTCCTCGGCGCCTGCGCGACCGGCGCCCTCATCGGACCGGTGTCCCTGCACCGCCTGGTATCCGGCCGCCGCGTGAAACCGCAGGCGGTACGGCTGGCGTCCCGGATGACGTTCGTCGGCCTGGTCATGCTCCTGGTGACGATGGCGTCCTCGCTGCTGCTGATCCTGCGCGTGGCCACCCACGACGGCTATGTGCCGTATCTGGTGACGGCCGTGGTCGTCTGGTACCTGGTCTGCTGGTACGGCCTGCCGCTGTGGGCCCGCCACCGGCACACGGCCCGTTCGTCCGACGGCGCCGCGCGCGGGCGGCCGGACGGCGGCGCGCCCGGCCGGGGCCCGGCATAGCACCGGCGGCCGGACCCGCGGGCCTGACCACGGCCGCTCAGCCCGCGGAGAGGATCTCGGCCACCAGCTCGTCGACCGGGACGCGTTCCCGGCCCGGCGGGACGATCCGGTGGGTCTCCCGCAGGAACGCGGCGACCGCGGGCGCCCAGGCGAACACCACCGCGCGGTGCCGACTGCCGTCCGGCCGGACGTCCCCGAGGAACTCCATGCGCAGTTCGTGCCACGCACCGGTCGCGGCCGGCCGCAGCCGCACGTCCCCGGCGCCGACCGGCCGGACCAGACCGTCGCAGAGCATCTCCCGGTCCAGCCGCCAGCAGGCCAGTACCCGGCCGTCGTGGCCGAAGACGGCGGTGACCGCGAACGGGTCGTCGGTGTCGTAACTGAGATGGGCCAGCACGGGACACCGGCTGGTGCCTTCCGCGCGCAGCTGCACCACCAGCGTCGTGTGCACGAACGAGTTCATGCGAGGGCCTCCGGCAACAATCGGCGTAGAGCCCTCTAGTACCCCGGTGCCGCCCGGGATGCTCACCCGTGTGACTGATTCCGCGGATTCCCGCCGGACTGGACGCGCAGTTCGTGGTCGGCCTCGACGGCCTCGGCGACCAGCGACTTCATGGTGTCGTAAGCCTCGGTGGCCCACTCGCCGGTGTCCTCGCCGTCCTCCAGCTCGTCGATCAGTGACAGATGCCGCTCGGCCTCCTCGCGCAGCTCGGCCGGAAATACCCGATCCGGTCGGCGGCCCGGCTCCCGGTCGCGACGGCCTTCTTCAGGTCGTCGGTGCGTACGACGTCACGCGCCGGCTCCGCCTGCAGCTCGGGATCCTCCCGCAGCCGGTCCAGCAGGGCGGCGCGGGCCGCACGGGCGGTCGAGGGGTCGGCGAGTATCGCCGCGCGCAGCGCGGTCGGGTTCTCGGCGACCTCCAGCGCCTGGTCGGGCGGATGCCCTCGTCCTCGGCTGCCTCGGCGATCGCGGTGCCGCGCTCGGAGTTCGCGCTGGTGCGGGAGACGTAGCAGCTCCGCCACACTTCCGCGTCCGGCAGGTCTGCCTCCTGGCCCGGCTGGAGGGCCTCGAAATGCGGGACCAGCCCGTCGTCGGCGGCCCGGTCCCAGGCCTTGTAGTAGCTGACCCGCTCCGGGGGCACGCTGCGGGCCACCATCAGCGCGGCCGCGGCGGACGTCTCGGACGCGTCGACGACCAGGATCACGGATGACTCTCCTGCGAGGACGCTCAAGGGACCGTACCCGGGAGCGGGCGCGGACAGGAGAGCCTGTAGGGGCCCGTCGGGCCGGTGGTCAGCCGAAGGCCTCCCGCAGCGCGGGCAGCAGGGTCTTCGCCGACCAGTCCAGGAACTCCGGCTGCGTGTCGCCGCCGATCTGCACGAGCGCGATCTCCCCGAACCCGGCCTCGGCGTAGGGCCGTACGGCCTCCACGAAGGCGTCCGGGTCGTCGCCGCACGGGATCGAGGAGGCGACGTCGTCCTCGTCCACGAACTGGGTCGCTGCCTCGAAGGAGTCGGGGTGCGGCAGTTCGGCGTTCACCTTCCAACCGAGCCCGAACCAGCGGAACTGGGAGTGGGCGCGCTTGACCGCCGTGTCCCGGTCGGGGTCGTAGCACACGGGCAACTGCCCGACCCGGGGCTTGCCGCTGCCGCCGTGCCGGTCGAAGGCCTCCAGCAGCCCCTGCTTCGGTTCGGTCGCGATGACCAGGTCGGCGAGGTGCCCGGCGAGCTTGCAGGACTGCTCGCCGGAGACGGCGATGCCGATCGGCGGCGGTGGGTCCGGCAGATCCCACAGCCGGGCCGACTCGACGTCGTAGTGCGGTCCGTGGTGGGTGACGTGGCCGCCCTCGAACAGCGCGCGGATGATCCCCACGGCCTCCTCGAGCATCTCGTGGCGCACGTCCACCGGGGGCCAGCCACCGCCCACCACATGTTCGTTGAGGTTCTCGCCCGCGCCCAGCCCGAGCCGGAACCTGCCCTCGGACAGCAGCTGCACCGTGGCCGCCTTCTGCGCCACGATCGCCGGGTGGTAGCGCAGGATCGGGCAGGTCACATAGGTCATCAGCGGAATCCGTGAGGTGGCCTGGGCGGCGGCGCCCAGCACGCTCCACGCGTACGAGGAGTGGCCCTGCGAGCGCAGCCACGGAAAGTAGTGGTCGGAGATCACCGAGAAGTCGAACCCGGTCTCCTCGGCTCGGACCACGTGGTCCACCAGGTCCCGTGGGCCGGCCTGCTCGGTCATCATCGTGTATCCGATTTGCACCATAAGAGGTGTGTCCCCGGGTCGGCGGCCCGAAAACGGACCACCGGCGTCGGTCAGCCCGCCGGCGTACGGAACGTCTGCAGGAACGTCTTCAGCGCCAGCCGGTTGGTGGTGTCGTCCCAGGTCGCGGCCGGGGTGGTGAAGCGCAGCGAGAAGCCGTCGCCGCCGCCCGTCAGAATGCCGCGCCCGAAGGTGTGGACGCGCGCGTCCCCCGTACCGGCCAGCCACTCCAGGTCGGCGGCCTTGTGGCCCTGGTAGGTGACGGCCCGGACGGCGCCGACGCGGTGGTAGCCGGGCAGCTGCCGCAGATCCGGTTCGACGTCGTCCCGCCAGACGGCGACCGGGTCGGGACCCACGCGCTCGCTGTGGGTGACGGCCAGCGTGGGGGAGGCGCCGTCCGGGCCGAAGGTGATGCGGTAGGCGCCGGTGGCGCGCTTGGTGGCCAGCCGTGTCCAGCCGTCGGGCAGGGCCACCGAGAAGCCCTCCGGGGCGGTGTAGGGGTGGTAACCGGCCGGGGAGGCGGACGGGGTGCCCGGAGTGCGGCTCGCCGAGGGCGTCGCGGTGCCGCCGCCGGTGTGCCCGCCGGTGGGGGTGGCCGCGGCAGAGGGGCGGTGCGCGGTCTGCGTCGTACCGGTGCCCGGGAGCTGGTGGGCCGCGGCGAGGACGGCGGCGGTGACGGTGAGCGCGGCCAGCGCGGTACCGGCCGCCAGGGCGCGTCGGCCGTGCTCCCGCCCGGCGAGGCGCACACCCGCGTACGCGCCGCGCAGCCGGGGCCGGGGAACCGGCTGCCGGTCGGCGTCGGTGTCCTCGTCGAGGGTACGGACCAGGGCCTCGCGGACCACCGGCCGGGTCAGCCGCTCCCGCGAGTTCTTCCGCAGCAGCCCCTGCACGGCCTGGGTGAGCGGGCCTGCGCGCAGGGGAGTGCGCAGCGGCAGCCGGTCCACGGCCTTCAGGGTGGCGTCGGGCCGGCCGCGGTCCCGGAACGGCGGCCGGCCCTCCACCATCGTGTACAGCAGCGCCCCCAGCGCCCACAGGTCGGCGGCCGGCCCGATGCGCTCGTCACGGGCCTGTTCCGGCGAGGCGTACGACGGTGCCGTCAGCCGCGGCACCAGCGTGGCGCCCGCCAGCCCGAACCCGGTGACGACGACGGGGCCGCTGTCCCGTACGAAGACCTGGCCGGGGCTCAGCTCGCCGTGGGTGATCCCCTCGTCGTGCGCGGCCTGGAGCACATCGAGCAGCTCCAGACCGATCCGGGCCGCCCGCACCGTGTGGAACGCGCCCTCGTGGTCCAGGAGTTCGGTGAGCGGCGTGCCGTCGATCCACTCGGTGACGGTCCACAGCGCGCCGGCCTCCACCACGGCGTCGACCACGGAAGCGACCTGACCGGGGCACAGCAGCCGCATGGTCTCGGACGTCCGGACGACACGGGCCGTGATCCGGCGCACGCTGTCGTCGGCGGAGGCCTCCGGCAGGGCGGTCTGGGCCACCAGCCGGGGCTGCTCCGCCGCCACGTCCTCGGCGTACCACCACAGGCGGTTCGTCTCCCGGGTGAAGACCTCCAGGAGCCGGTAGCGTCCGGCGACCAACTCGTGTGCGGAGACGTGCGCCTTGACCATGGTCATCCCTCGCTGGAACCCCTGTTGTGTGTCTCACAGAGGTACGCGGGATGCGCCGGGGTGCGTTCAAAGAATCCGTGACCAGGCCGCGTTCCTGCCTTTTATTCAACTCTTCGAAAGGGCTTGCGAGTTTGCGATGGTCGTCCGCCGTGGCCGTTCGACCTGCGGGTAACCGACGGTAAATGTCCGGTGCGGCCCGGCCTCACAGCAGTCCGAACCGCTCCGCCCGGTCGGTGAGTTCGCGCGGTGTCGTGTTGCCGCCGCACACCACGAGTCCGATCCGGGCGCCGTCGCCGACCCGTGCCGCCACCTCGCAGGCCGCAGGCAGCAGACAGCCCGCGGCCGGCTCGGCCCACACCTTGGCGTGGTCGGCGAAGTCCAGCGAGCCCTGCACGGCGTCCCGGTCGGAGACCACCAGAACCTCGTGGACGAGCGCGGACACATGGTCGTAGGTCAGCTGCGAGACGGCGGGCGCGCTGAGCGTGGTGACCAGGGAGGACAGGGGCACCGGCACCGGTCCGCCCGCCTTCAGCGCGGCGGACATGGCCTCGGCGCCCTCGGTCTCCACGCCCCACACCCGCACCCCGGGGCGTCGGGCGGCGAGCGCGGCCGCGATCCCGGCGATCAGTCCGCCGCCGCCGATGCTGACCACGACGTCCGTCGGTCCGCCGGCGTCCTCGGCGTCTTCGGCCAGCTCCAGCCCGACCGTGCCCTGCCCGGCGATCACCACCGGGTCGTCGAACGGGTGGACCAGGGTCAGCCCCTCGTCCCGCAGCCGCGTCACCAGCTCGAAGGCGCTGTCCATGCCGTCGGTCAGCCGCACCGAGGCCCCCGCCTCCTGCACGATCCCGACGGAGCGCGCGGGCGCGCTACGGGGCATCACCACGGTCGCCTTCATGTCGAGGGCCGCGGCCATCACCGCGAGGGCGACTCCGTGATTGCCGCCGCTGACCGCGACCACGCCCGCCGCCCGCTCGTCCTCGCTCAGCGAGAGCAGCTTCGCCGTCGCCCCGCGTGCCTTGAACGAACCGGTGCGCTGGAGCAGTTCGAGCTTGGCGGTGACCGGGACGCCGAGCAGCGCGGTCAGGCCCGGGCTCGGTACGGTCGGTGTCCGCACGACATGCCCGGCGATCCGCTGCGCCGCGGCTTCGATCTCCGTGATGCCGATCAAGGTGCTTCACCCTTCCTGCGCGGGGACGGGGCCGCGCCCCTCGCACCCTGACCCGCGGCGACCGCCGAGGTCAACACGGTTTCAGTCCGTGATCACCGGGGCCTCACAGCTCGCGGTCCACCAGGAAGTCCAGCAGCCGGAACAGCTCACCGGCGGCCTCGGCCGCCAGTGGCACGCCCGTCAGCAGCGCCCGCGCCGCGTCCGTGTGCGCACGGGCCCCGGCCAGCGCCGCCGTACGGCCGCCCGCCGCCTCGATCAGCGCGGCGGCCTCCGCGGTCCGCCCCGGGGCGTCGAGCAGCTCGGGGAGTCCCTCGGCCGCGGGGGAGCCGAGCGCGGCCAGCACCGGATACGTCTTCTTGCGCTCGCGCAGATCGCCGCCCACGGGCTTGCCCGTGACGGCCGGATCGCCCCAGATGCCGAGCACGTCGTCGACCAGCTGGAAGGCGACGCCGAGATGCCGTCCGGCCCGCTCCAGCGCGGCCACCGTGGTCTCGGGTGCCCCGCCGAGCGCCGCGCCCAGCGCGGCGGCGCAGCCCAGCAGCGCACCGGTCTTGCCCTCCGCCATGGTCCGGTACTCCTCGGGCGTCACCCGCTCCGGGCCGGTGCAGGGCCGTGCGGCGAACAGCAGGTCGTCGGCCTGCCCGCGCACCAGGTCGGCGAGTGCTCCGGAGAGCAGCCGTACCGCCCCCGCCCCCTGCGGAGCGGCGGCGAGGGTCTCCACCGCCAGTGCGAACAGGGCGTCCCCGGCGAGCACCGCGGGACCGGTGCCGTACGCCTTCCACACGGCGGGGCGGCGGCGCCGGGTCGCGTCGCCGTCCATGATGTCGTCGTGCAGCAGCGAGAAGGCGTGCACCAGCTCCACCGCGACCGCGGCCGGGATGCCGGCCCGTCCGTCGGCGCCCGCCGCCTCGGCGCCGAGCACCGCCAGCGCCTGCCGCACCCCCTTGCCGCCCGGCGCGGCGGCGGGCGCCCCGCCGACCTCGCACCAGCCGAAGGAGTACGCGGCCATCTCGGCCACCCAGGGATGCAGCCGCCCCACCGCCTCCCGCAGTGCCGGCTGCACCAGGTTCCGGCAGCGGGCGAGGACTTCGGCAGCGGAGGGCGGAGCCTGAACGGCGCTCACCGGGCGACCTCCGCCTCGACACCGAACTCCTCCTGGGCCCGGGCCACCATCTCCCGGGCGTGCTTCAGCCCGCTGCGCTCCAACGTCCGGGCCAGATCGGCGAGTTCGGCGGCCGTCTCGGCGCGGTCGCGGCCCAGCTGCGCCAGCGACTTGGCCAGCCCCAGCCGGGCCAGCGCGGCCCCGCGCGGCTCACTCATCGCCCGGAACTCCTCCAGCGCCAGCTCGTACAGCTCCCGCGCCTCGGCGTAACGTTCCGCCCGGTACAGGACGTTGCCGCGCATCTTGTGGTTGTAGGCGAGCGCGCTGGACAGGTTCATCGCCCGGCAGCCCGCCTCCGCCTGCGACAACAGCTCCAGCGCCCGGTCGGTGTCCTTGTCGCGCACCGAGAGGATGTCGGCGAGTCCGCGCAGCGCCCAGGCGTGCCCGCGCCGGTCCTCCGCCCGCTCGGCTATCTCCGCCGCCTCCTCGAACAGCGCGTACGCCCGGTCGTAGTCGCCGGTGTTGCGGTGCATCTGCGCGATGCCCTCCAGCGCCCACACCGTGTGCCGGGCCTCACCGCGCCTGCGGGCCTCGGCCAGCAGCTGCTCGTGCAGCCGGCCGACCGCCTCGTAGTCGCCCTGGATGCGGCCGGTCTCGGCGAGACCGGCCAGCGAGTACCCCCGGCAGACGATGTCGCCGCCCCGCTCCCCGAGTTCGGCCGCGAGTCCGAGCAGCCGCCAGGCCAGCGGGAAGGCTCCGCGCTGCCGGGCGAGGGTGCCGCCGCTCCACAGCGCCCACGCCATCGCGGCCGTGTCGTCGGCCTCCCGGGCGGCGCGGTAACTCGCCTTCCAGGCCCGGTCCGCGTCCTCCACGTGACCGAGTCGCCGGTGCGCCTCGGCGACGGCGAGCCCGCAGCGGGCCGCCTCGGCCGGGCGCCCCGACCGCTCGGCCTCGCGCAGCTTCTCGGTGCCCTCAGCCAGCACATCGACCAGCGAGGAGTTCACGGACAGGGTGGTCAGTGCGCCCTGGTACTCGGGGGCGAAAGCCTTGCCGTACATGCGTACCTTTCTATACACGCAGTGTATACATCACGTGCATAGTGAGTCGGAATTGCGCCCCGGCCGTAGGACCGGGGCGGTTCGGTCTGTTGCCGATCAAGACGCAGGCACAGCGCAGGGGGTTGCCCGTGCGACCGGGTCACCCTGTGAAGTTTCAGTGTTGCTGGGTCTTCTGCGGGGTCAGCTCACTCGGACGCACCACGACGAAGCCCTCGCCCTGGAGCATCAGCTGCACGGCCTCGCCGGAACCGCCGCGCAGCATGGAGCCGATGGACTGGGAGCGGTGCAGCGAGGTCTGCAGATGCGCGGTCCAGCCGACCACCGCGTCCGTGTCGACGTACACCGGGGACTGCGCGGAGACCGGGATCACCAGCGGATTGCCCTCGCAGACCAGGCCGAGCCGGCCCTGCCCGCTGAACACGCTGTTGAACAGACCGCCGCCGGCGATGCCCGACCCCTTGACCGTCTTGATCTCGTACGCCAGCGAGGCGTCGAAACACAGCACGTTGCGGCCGTTGACCGTGAACCGGTCGCCGGCCTCCACCTCGACGATGAAACAGTTCTGCGCCTCGTGCGCGAACCAGGCCTCGCCCTGCCCGCGCACCGCCATGAGGGGCAGCCCCTCGCCGGTGACCGCACGCTTCAGCATGCCGCCGACGCCCTGCCCCTTCCGCTCGAACTTCAGGTCCCCGCGATAGGCGACCATCGCGCCCTGGCGGGCGTACATCTCGCCGCTCACCGCGTACTTGATGCACTTGGCGTTCTGGACGGACATGCCCGGCTCCACGGCCGGCTGCACCATGTGCTCACTGGAAAAGAGATCACCCTTCATGCGGGGCATGGTGTCCCGGAGGATGCCATTCCGCCAAGATCGCGGAACGTGTCCGGTCAGCCACCGAACAGCTGGGCCCAGTAGGTGCCGGCCCGGCCGCCGCCCGCGAAGCCGACGCCGATGTGGCCGAACTCCCGCTTGAGGATGTTGGCGCGATGACCGGGGCTGTTCATCCAGCCGTCCACGACCTCGGCGGGGGAGCGCTGACCGCAGGCGATGTTCTCGCCGATCGTGTGCCTGCGGGACCCCGCGGCGCGGGCCCGGTCCCAGGGCTGGGAGCCGTCGGGGCAGGTGTGGTCGTAGAAGTCGCGGGCCACCATGTCCGCGCAGTGCGCCTGGGCGGCGGCCGTGAGCAGCGGGTCCACCGCCAGTGGGGGCAGGCCGGCCCGGCCGCGTGCGGCGTTGGTGAGCACGACGACCTCGGCGGCCGCGCCGGTCAGCGCCTCCGGGGTGAGCGGAGCGGCCCACAGTGCGGTCCAGTACCGGTCGCCGCCGTCGGCGTGCGCCAGGGCGGCGTGCCGGAAGGCCGGGTCGAGCAGGGTGCGCCGGGAACGCGCCGACTGCAGACAGTGGTCCACGAACCCGGCCGGGGTGCGCGGGCCGGAGACGAGGTGCTCGCCAACCGTGACGTACGCGTATCCGGCGGCGGTGATGCGCTGGTGCACCGAGACGCCGTCCCGCCCCTCGCCGCCGAGCCGCCCGGCGTCCGCCATGGCGCGGGCGTGCGACCGCGCGGCGGAGGCGAGGCGCGGATCGAGGGCGACGGCCGGGGAACCGGCCTGTGTGCGGGCCGAGTTGACCAGGCGGAGGAAGCCGTCCGCGGCGTCTTCCGCGAGCCGCGACGCGCGGGTGCCGGTCATGGCCGGCCGGGCGGGGTGGCTGCGCGCCCCGGGTACGGCCGGCGCCGTCTGCCCGCCGTCGTCCGTGACCTGCACCCCGAAGTCCCGTGCGAGCCCGGCCAGCCCGTCCGCGTAGCCCTGCCCGATCGCCCGCAGCTTCCAGCCCGTGCCCGGCCGCACATACAGCTCGGCGAGCAGCAGCACGGTCTCCGGACCGGGGGGCGGCGGCGCGAACCGGGCCACCGTACGCCCCGCGCCGTCCGTGACCTCCAGCCGGGGAGCGGGCAGCCGCCCGAGCGGCGTACCGGGTACGGCCGCGCTCACCACCACCGTCACCCGGCACGCACCGGAGCGCAGCCGGCCCGGATCGACGGCCAGGGCGTCACCGCCGAGCAGGACTCCGGGTGCCTGAGCCTGGTTGTAGAACACGAAGTCGGCGTCGGACCCGACTTTGCCGTCCGCCCCGGTGACGAGTGCGGACACGTCGAAGTCTCCGGCCACCCGCAGCCGCACCGCACCACCGGGCAGCGCCAGATTGCCGCCGGGCACCAGCTCGCTCGTCACGCACAGGACAACGCCCCGCACTCCACAGAAGGTTCCAGCTGTGCGGGGGCGCGAGGAACTGCGCGACCGGACCGCGGGCGCCCGCAACCGGCAACGGTGGACGCCCCTACCCCTTGGCCGCCCCCTGACCACAGAACCCGGCTTCCAAGGCCCCCGCCAGCGCATCCGACACCTTCCCGTTGTTGGACGTGTTGGCGACAGCCGTAAAACTGCGCGAACCATCCTCCGAGGCGAAGGCATACGTGTAGTACCCCTGCACCACCCCCGTGTGCCCGTACACCGACACCCCGCACGACAGATCGCGACGGCGCAACCCCAGCCCGTACGCCGTCGTACCGTCGACCGGCGTGAACCGCTCCATCTCGCCGAGCCGCGCAGCGGACAGCAGCTCGCCCCCGAGCAGCGCACGGTAGAAGATGCCGAGATCCCGCGCGCTGGAGATGATCGCCCCCGCGCTCTGCGCCCACGACACGGTCTGGTCGGTGGCGTCGACCAACGGCTCACCGCCCTGGTCCGGGGTGAGGTACCCACGGGCGTACCGCCCCGGAATGACGGTCGAGGGATGGACGTAGAACGTGTCCCGCAGCTTCAGCGGCTTGAAGACGCGCTCCTCGTACTCGGTCCCCACGGAGTGCCCGGTGAGCTTCTCGATGAGCATGCCCGCCACGACGAAGTTGGTGTTGGAGTAGGAGTACGCGGTGCCGGGTTCGTTGGTGAGCGGCTTCCTCAAGGAGAGGTCGACCAGTTGGCGATGGGTGAAGACCTTGTTCCGCACCGCCTCGAAGCCGGACACGCTGTCGGCGAACAGGTCGTTGGTGTAGTCGTACAGGCCACTGCGGTGGCTCAGCACGTCGCGGACCGTGATCCGGTCGTCCGGCAGCAGCCCCGGCAGGTAGCGGTTGACCGGTGCGTCGAGCACCAGCCGGTCCTCGTCGGCGAGCTGCAGCAGGACGACGGCCGAGAAGGTCTTGGTGACGCTGCCGACCCGGAACCGGTCGTCGGCGGTCAGGGCCCGCCGGGTGCTCCGGTCGGCAACTCCGCGCGCCGCCGTGTACGTCCGGCCCGGTTCGTCGATCCTGGCCATCGCGCCCGGCGCGCCCTGGTCCACCGCGGAGCGCAGGGCCGCGGCGAGGCCCGCGGGGTCGGGAGCCGGGAGCGCCGTGGCTGCCGCCGGCGTGTCCGCCTCTGTCGTCGCGGCCCGCGCCGGGACCGCCAGGAGCGACAGTGCGACCGCCCCGAGGAGCACGCCCCGCCCCACCGTTGCTGAGACCATCCGGCACCCTCTTTCAGCGATACGAACCCGCACGGCGCGTGATGCGACTTCGGTCACATTCCGGCCCTGGAACCTAAGGGATGGGGACGACGTCTCCACAGCCGACACACAGTTGGTCAGCTCCTGATCACTCTGTGGCGCGCATTTGTAAAGGATTGCCCTAGAAGGTCGAGAAATCGATCATTCCGCCTTTACGTGCACATGACTGGTCAGCAAGGGTTGCGCCTCGGGGCCCGACCAGCCCCCGTGACGCCCAACCGCGTCACGCGCCAAGGCGGTTGGGGATCCCGGCTGCCTTCGAACGAAGGAACCCTGATCAGTGCGTAGACCGCACATACGCAGCGTCGCCGTCGCCATCGCGGTGACCACCGCTGCCACGGGCCTGGCCGGCACGGCCTTCGCGGGCTCCTCCACGGGTGCGGAGCGGTCCACGGCCGCCGCCACCACGAACGCCACGGCAGTGGTGGAGGCGGCGCGCACCGCGGCCTTCGCCCACGCCTCGGCGACCGCTGTGTCCCAGGGCGACGAACTGCACGCCCAGGACGTGATGCTCGACCCCGAGGGCGCCCGGCACGTCCGGTTCGTCCGTACGCACGACGGCATGCCCGTGCTCGGCGGTGACCTCATCGTCCACCTCGACCACAAGCTGTCCTACACCGGCGTGACCCGCGCCGCCGGACACGCCGTCAAGCCGGCCACCACGCAGGCCAAGCTGACCGCGGACCAGGCCGCCGACAAGGCCGCCCAGGCCGCGAAGGGCGACGCGGGCACCGCCCAGCTCGTCGTCGACGCGCGCGACGGTTCCTCCGCCCTCGCCTACCAGGTGACCGTGACCGGCCAGGACGGCTCCCACACCGTCGTCGTCGACGCCGTCACCGGCAAGGTGCGCAGCAACACGCCCGACAGCGACGAGTTCCTGTCGCCCAAGCTGCTCGAAAGCCTGCGCAAGCACGGTGAGACCGCCGACCCGGCCACCGGCATCGGCTCCGCCTCCGGCGAGTCCGGCCTGCTCGGCTCCGGCGTCTCCGGCGCCACGACGAGCTACCCGTCGGCCGCCAAGGGCACCGGCAAGACCCTCTTCGTGGGCAGCGTCGGTCTGACCACCACGCAGACCTCGCGCGGCCACTACCAGCTCAAGGACCCGAGCCGGTACGGCACCGAGACGCGCGACGCCAAGGGCTCGACCACCGAGAGGTTCGGCTCGGGCGCGAAGTTCACCAGCACCACCAACGTGTGGGGCAACGGCACGACCGCCAACCGCGCCAGCGCCGCCGCGGACGCCCAGTACGGCATCACCAAGACGCTGGACTTCTACAAGGCCACCTTCGGGCGCAAGGGCATAGCCAACAACAGCAAGGCCGCCCAGGGCATGGTCCACTGGGGCAAGAAGGTCGCGAACGCCTTCTGGGACCCGACCTGCAACTGCATGCTCTACGGTGACGGCGACGGCCAGATGTTCAAGAAGCCGCTCGTCGTCCTGGACGTCACCGGTCACGAGCTGACCCACGGTGTGGTGGACGCCACCGCCAAGCTGGAGCCGACCTACGTCGACCCCGACGGCAACCAGTTCGGTGAGCCCGGCGCGCTGAACGAGTCGCTCGCGGACATCTTCGGCTCCAACGTCGAGTTCTACGCCAAGAACGCCAAGGACACGCCGGACTACCTGATCGGCGAGAAGCTGGGCCTCGCGCAGAAGTTCCTGCGCCGCCTCGACCACCCCTCGCTGGACAAGCTCGAGGGCACGATCGACTACTGGGCGCCGCGGGTGCACGACGCCGAGGTGCACGCCGGTTCCGGTGTCTCCTCGCACGCCTACTACCTCCTCGCCGAGGGCAGCGGCAAGAAGACGATCAATGGCGTCAACTACGACTCGCCGACCTACAACCACGCCACGGTCAAGGGCATCGGCCGCACCAAGGCCACCGCCATCTTCTACCGGGCGCTCACCCGCTACATGGTCTCCACGACCGACTTCCACGACGCGCGCGTCGCGACGCTGAAGGCGGCCAAGGACCTGTACGGCGCGAACAGCACCGAGTACAAGACGGTGGACAAGGCGTGGGCCGCGGTCAACGTCACCGCCGCCAACACGCCGTCGCACCACTGACGGACAGCCGCACCACCGGATGCCCCGCCTTCGCGCGGGGCATCCGCATGTCCGCTCCCACCCGTGCAACCCGCTGTGTGACCATGACCCGTTCACCGGCTCGCGCACCCGTGTGGAAAAGATCTACCCGTTCCGGAAGCGGGCCTCGGAGTTCCGGAAGGTGCGGCTGGGGAACTGGTAGGGGAACGGCTCTACCTGCCCGTGGTGAGTGCGAAGACCAGCCGGCTGGAGGAGTGGATGCACCCGGACGACCTCGGCGAGACCACCCACCGTCACCTCTTCCCGCCGACCGGGCGCCGGACCGCACGGGCGGGACGGGAAACCCACCGGGGTGCGCACCCGCAGCCTCGGCGGGACCATGACCTCCGTGGGGTACGCAGGAACGTCCCGGACGGTCCGCATGCCACCCGGCGGGTCCGTCACGCTGCGGGACTTCGCCCGGTGACCGGGCGGCTCGGACGCGTCTGCCGCGTCGTCGCCGCGCTGCTCACGGCCGTCTCCTGCCAGTCCGGACCCGCCCGGGCGGCCGCACCGGCGCCGCCCGCCGCACGGGTCTTCGGGGCCGTCACCTGGGCGGCGAGCGCCGATCGCATGGGCGAGGGCACCGCCGATCGGGGCTACCGGCTGATCGTGCACACCAGCGTCGGCGGCACCGGTCTGCGCGTCCGCGTCAGCAACGCCTTCGGCGACCGGCCGCTGACCCTGGACAGCGCCTACGCCGGCCTGCGCGGCAGGGGCGCCGCCCTGCGCCCCGGCAGCAACCGGCGGCTCACCTTCGGCGGCGACCGCACGGTCACCGTGCCCGCGGGCGCCGTCGTCTGGAGCGATCCGCTGCCCGGCAGCTGGCCGGCCGGCAGCGACCTGGCCGTCAGCCTGCACAGCCCGGACGCGGCCGGGCCGGCGACCGGCCACTGGATGGCGATGCAGACCTCGTACACCGGCCAGGGCGACCACACCGCCGAGGAGAGCGCCCGCACCTGGAGGCAGACCACCGGCTCCTGGTGGTACCTCGACGCCGTGTCCGTACGGCCGTCCCGCGCGGCCACCGGGGCCGTCGTCGCGCTCGGCGACTCCATCACCGACGGCTGGGCGTCCACCACCGACGAGAACCACCGCTGGCCCGACTACCTCGCCCGGCGCCTGCACACCGCCCACGCCCCCGTCCAGGGCGTCGCCGACGAAGGCTTCTCGGGCAACAAGGTGCTCGCGGACGGCGCCGGGCCGAGCGCCCTGAACCGGCTGGACCGGGACGTGCTGTCCCTGCCCGGCGTCCGCACCGTCTTCCTCTTCGAGGGGGTCAACGACCTCAAGGCGCACACCGGCGTCACCGCGCACGACCTGATCGCCGGGTACCGGCAGATCGCCCGGCGCGTGCACGCGGCGGGGAAGTGCGTGGTCGCCGCCACGGTCGGCCCGTTCGAGGGCTGGCCCGAATGGGACCCCGGCGCCGAGGCCGTGCGCCGGGAAGTGAACCGGTACATCCGCACCGGCGGCGACTTCGACGCGGTCACCGACTTCGACCGCACCCTGCGCAGCCCCTACGACTCCGCGCGGCTGCTGCCGTCCCTCGACGGCGGCGACCACCTCCACCCCAACGACAAGGGCATGCACGCGCTGGCCGACACCGTCGACCTCGCCAGGCTTCGCTGCGCCCGCTGACCGGAGCTGCGGCCGGGCCGGCGCGACCCGGTCGGCTCCGGCGCGATCAGCCCCGCAGTGTCTCTGCCCAGTTCACCGGAACGCGTCCCGCCGGGCCGGGCACGGGCTGATCGGCGGGATGACTGGCGGGCGGGGCCAGCTCGGGGCCCCCGGCGTACAACTCGTCCGTGGTGTAGTTCCAGAACCACTCCTCACCCGGCTCGAAACTCCGGATCACCGGATGCCCGGTGGCGCGATAGTGCGCGGTGGCGTGCTTCGCGGGGGAGTCGTCGCAGCACCCGACGTGCCCGCACTGCGCGCACCGCCGCAGATGGAACCACCAGCCCCCGGCCTCCTCGCACTCCACACATCCCGGACCGCTCGGCGGAACGCCCGGGTCGACTCCTTCGACAGTGCTCATACCGGTTCCTCCACTTCCTCCGCCGGAGTCCCGGCGGTCAGCGGCAGCAGCACCTGGAAGCGGGTGTCGCCGGGCACCGACTCCACGCGCAGGGTGCCGTGGTGCTTGTTGACGACGATCCGCCAGGAGATGTCCAGGCCGAGCCCGGTGCCCTGGCCGACCGGTTTCGTGGTGAAGAACGGGTCGAAGATGCGGTCCTTGATCTCGGGCGGGACACCGGGCCCGGTGTCCCGGAACTCCACCAGCAGCCGCTCGTGGTCGAGCCCGGTCCGCACGGTCAACGTGCCCGTGCCGCCGACGCTGTTCATGGCGGACACCGCGTTGTCGATCAGGTTCGTCCAGACCTGGTTCAGCTCCGCCGGATACGCGGGCACCGGCGGAACGGTGCGGTCGTACTCCTTGACGACCTTGATGCCGGGTCCCCTCTTGCCCGACAGCATCAGCAGGGTGCTGTCGAGGAGCTCGTGCACGTCCACCACACGGTAGGGGGCACGGTCCAGCTGCGAGTACTGCTTGGCCGCGTCGACGAGATGCGAGATACGAGTGGTGGAGTCCTCGATCTCGTTCATCAGCAGCTCGGTCTCGATGGTGTAGTTGAGCCAGCCCACCGCGCCCGGCAGGATCTCCTCGTCCACCGCCGCCGCGACCTGCTCCAGCCAGTCGATGTCGAGCCCGGCCTGCACGAAGGTGGGCGCCAGCTGCCAGCCGTAGTCGATCCCGTGGTCCTCCAGCCAGTCGGTGAGCGTGTCCTCCCGGTCGCTGGCCTCCAGCGGGCTGAGCACCGGCGCCTTCGCCACCCGCTCCGCGGTGCGCTCCTGGATCTCGATCAGGCCGGCCAGCGCGTCACGGGAGAAGGGCCCTTCGGCGATCACCCCGAGCTTGTGCCGCATCTTCGCGACCCGCTCGCGCAGGGTGGCAGTGGCCCGGACCGCTGCCGCCGCCGGGTTGTTCAGCTCGTGTGTGAGCCCCGCCGACAACGAGCCGAGCGCCAGCAGCCGCTCCCGCTGCCCGATCGCCGCCTGGGTGTTCTTCGAGCCGAAGAACAGACCCTCCAGCAGGTGCGTGGCCATCGGGAACCACTCGCTCATGACCTCCGCGAAGATGTCCGCCGGCAGCACGAAGAACCGCGTCGGCTCCGTCACCCGCATGGAGTTGTTGTAGACCTGCCGCACCCGGTCACCGAGGTAGGCCTGCATCGCGCCCGCGTACACGCCGCGCTGCGAGGTGCGGGTGACCTCCACGTCGTCGCCGGCGACCCGGCGGGACAGCACCACCGTGCCCTCGATCATCACGAAGAAGCAGGTGGCGGGATCGCCCTCGGTGTACACCGGGCCCGGCTCGAACAGTTCCACCCGTCCTTCGCTGCACAACCGCCCCAGCTGCTCGGGGCTCAGTTTCTCGAACAGGAAGAGCGAGCTGATCTCCCGGGGGCTGCACGGCATGATCCGACCGCTCATGACTGCTCCCCGTTCATGACTGCTCCAGATACCGGTGGACGAGCATCACGGCCATGGCTCCCTCTCCTACGGCGGACGCGACCCGCTTGGCGGACTCGGCGCGCGCGTCGCCCGCCACGAACACCCCGGGGACGCTGGTCTCCAGGTGGTACGGCGCCCGGTCCAGTTCCCAGCCGGCCGGCGCCCGCCCGTCGGCGGTCAGATCGGGCCCGGCCAGGATGAACCCGCGCTCGTCACGCAGCACCGCATCCCCGAGCCAGTCCGTCAGCGGCGCGGCACCGATGAACACGAACATCCACTGCGCGTCGACCCGTTCGCTCTCCCCGGTCACCGTATGACGCAGTGTCAGCTGCTCCAGGTGGTCCGAGCCGTGCGCCGCGTCCACCACCGTGTGGGGGCGCACCGAGATGTTCGGCGCCTCGTTGATCTGCTGGATCAGGTAGTGCGACATGGAGGCCGACAGGTCGGGGCCGCGCACCAGCAATGTCACCGACTTCGCGCCGCGGGACAGATACATCGCCGCCTGTCCCGCCGAGTTGGCGCCGCCGACGATGTAGATGTCCTGCCCCTGGCAGGCGGCGGCCTCGGTCAGCGCCGAGCCGTAGAACACCCCGCAGCCGGTCAGGTCGGTGCAGCCGGCGGCCTCCAGCTGCCGGTACTGCACGCCGGTCGCGAGGATCACGCTGTGCGCGGCGATCGCCGAGCCGTCCGCGAACCGTACGAGCCGGGCGGCGCCGTTCACCTCCAGTCCCGTCACCTCACGTGCGGTCAGGATCTCGGCGCCGAACTTGGCCGCCTGCCGCCGTGCCCGGTCGGTGAGCTGGGCGCCGGAGACCCCGTCGGGGAAGCCCAGATAGTTCTCGATCCGGGAGCTCTGCCCGGCCTGCCCGCCGGTCGCCGAGCGCTCCACCAGCACGGTCCGCAGCCCCTCGGACGCCCCGTAGACGGCCGCGCCGAGCCCGGCCGGCCCGCCGCCGATGACGATGAGGTCGTAGAAGTCGCCCGCAGGCGTCGTCGCCAGGCCGACCCGCGCCGCCAGCTCGGGCGCCTCCGGCTCGACCAGCGTGGTGCCGTCCGGGGTGATCACCAGCGGCAGCCGCTGCCCGTCCTGCCCGGCGGCGGCCAGCAGCCGCTGCCCCTCCGGCTCCTCCA
The DNA here is from genome assembly GCF_055572255.1 of Streptomyces sp. NPDC030799. Classification (NCBI taxonomy): domain Bacteria; kingdom Bacillati; phylum Actinomycetota; class Actinomycetes; order Kitasatosporales; family Streptomycetaceae; genus Streptomyces; species Streptomyces sp. NPDC030799. The sequence continues at coordinate 761,219 of NZ_JBVIDS010000002.1, forward strand.
CCGAGTACCAGCGGTAGGGCACCTGGTTGCGGGCCAGGAACTCGCGCACGTCCGAGGACCGGGCCGACCAGCGGTGCCCGACGACCTTGGTGCTGGGCACCGGCTTGTAGGCGCTGGAGCGCCAGGCCTGGAGCAGGTCGTCCAGGACCGGGTAGAGCTTCTCCTCCGGCGGGTCCCAGGGCTTGAGCAGATAGTGGTCCAGGTCGACCACGTTGATCGCGTCGATCGCCGCGTCGGTGTCCGCGTACGCGGTCAGCAGCACCCGCCGTGCCCCCGGATAGACATCGAGCGCCTGCTCCAGGAACTCGATGCCGTTCATCTGCGGCATGCGGTAGTCGGCCAGGATCACGGCGACCAGGTCACCGCGCAGCTTCAGCTCACGCAGCGCGTCGAGCGCGGACTCCCCGGACTCCGCGCGCACGATCCGGTACGACTCGCCGTAGCGCCGCCGCAGATCGCGGGCGACGGCGCGGGAGACTCCCGGGTCGTCGTCCACGGTCAGGATGACGGTCCGCGCTGCGTCGGCGGCCTGTGCCATACGTCTCCCACCCCGAGCGTTGGTTCCACGGGCCGGTGTCGTGGAGACCACCGCACCGGTTCCCCAGCCATCGTATGTGTGCTCGCCCCGCTTCGCCCCGGGATACGGCAGGCACCGCGATCACCCCGGGCGCCGCTCCCCGAGCACGCACAACTCGGCTCCGGGGAACAGACGGCGGCTCGTGGAAAGATCGCCGAAGAGACCACCGTGCCGGTGCACGACGGTGCCCGACTGTGGGCAGCAGCACCACGACAGAGCGTCGAGGACGAGGAGGCCCCGCATGACACGCCCGATCACGGCAGGGGTGGACGGTACGGAGGAGAGCCTGGCCGCGCTGGACTGGGCCGGCCGGGAGGCCGTGCGCCGCGGGCTGCCCCTGCGCGTGGTGCACGCCTGGCGCTACGCCGAGGGCCTCGCCACCGCCGACCGGGACACCCAGCACGGATGGGTCTCGGAGGGCGTGACCCAGGCCGTGCGCGCGGTTTCCGAGCGGCATCCGAAGCTCGACGTGAGCGTGGACGTCGTCGAGGGCGAGCCCGTGCGCGCACTGGCCGGCGCGGCGGCGGAGGCCGAGATGCTGGTGCTGGGCTCGCGCGGGCACGGGCCTGTGCTCGGGTTCCTGCTGGGCTCGGTGGGCCGGCAGGTGATCGCCGAGGCGACCCGTCCGGTGGTCCTGGTGCGCGCCGGGGACCAGCCGACGGCCGAGGCCGCCGGGCGGGACGTCGTCGTCGGCCAGCACGGCGACCCCGAGGACAGCGCGGCCACGCTGCAATTCGCGTTCGAGACGGCGGCCGCCCGCGGCGCCACCGTACGAGCCGTACGGGCGTGGACCCTGCCCCCGGTCTTCGCCTACAGCCCCGGCTCACTCAAACTTCTCGACGACACGGGCGGTCTGGAGCCCTACGAGAAGGAGGCGCTGGCCGAGGCGCTCCGGCCGTGGCGGCAGCGGTTCCCGGACGTCCCCGTGGCCGAGCACGTCGAGATGGGCAGCGCGGGCCAGGTGCTGCTGTCGGTGGCCGGCCGGGCCCAGCTGATGGTCGTCGGGCGCCGGTCGCACCGTACGGCCGTGGGCGCCCGGATCGGCTCGGTCGCGCACGGGATGCTGCACCACGCCGGCTGCCCGGTGGCGGTCGTCCCGCACGGCTGAGCTACTCCAGGGCGGCCCGCGCCTTCGGCAGGACGTTCTCGATGTAGTCCTCGACGGCGGTGCCGAGGCCTATGTCGTGCTGGGCGTGCTCGGACAGGTACCAGCGGTGTTCGAGGAGTTCGTGGTAGATCTCGGCCGGGTCCATGGAGCCGCGCAGCTGAGGGGGCACGGCCCGCACGGTGGGCCGGAACACCTCCCGCACCCAGCGGTGGGCGAGCACCTCGGGGCGAGCGGCGAGCGGGTCGCCGGGCGCGTAGTCGTCCTGGGTGGCCATCCAGCTCTCCAGGTCGTTCAGCAGCCGCCGCGCCTGGTTCTCCTCGGCGTCCAGGCCGGTCAGCCGCAGCAGCTGACGCTGGTGGTGGCCGGCGTCGACGACCTTCGGCACAAAGGTGACCGTGTCGCCGTTCGAGGAGTGCTCGATCTGCATCTCGGCCACGTCGAAGCCCAGGTCGTTCAGGCGGCGGATCCGGCGTTCGATGTAGTGGTACTCGCCCGCCGGATACACCGAGGTGCGGGTCAGCTCCTGCCACAGGCCCTGGTACCGGATGCAGATCTCGTGCCCGAACTCCACCGGGTCCACGGACGGGTGCAGCGCCCCGGACGCCTCCAGGTCGAGCAGTTCGCCGCTGATGTTCACCCGGGCCAGATCCAGGTCGTACTCCCGCTGCCCGGGGCTCAGCCGGGGGTGCAGGTCGCCGGTCTCGGCGTCGACCAGATAGGCGGCGTAGGCGCCCGCGTCCCGCCGGAAGAGGGTGTTGGACAGCGAGCAGTCCCCCCACGCGAACCCGGCCAGATGCAGCCGGACCAGCAGCACGGCGAGGGCGTCCATCAGGCGGTGCATGGTCGCAGGGCGCATGGTCGTCTCGAACATCGAGCGGTACGGCATCGAGCCGCGCAGATGCCGGGTGATCAGGACCGGCTCCAGCGGAGAGCCCGAGCCGTCGGTGCGGCCGGTGACCACCGCGAGCGGATCGACGGCCGGGATGCCGAGCCGGTCGAGGTCGCGCAGCAGCCCGTACTCGCGCAGCGCCGGCCGCTCGGCCAGCTCCTTGACGGCGATCACCTCGTCCCCGGCGTGCGCGTACCGCACCACGTGCCGGGAGATGCCCCGCGGCAGCGGCACCAGGTACTCCTCGGGCCACTCCTCCAGGGGCACGTCCCAGGGCAGGGCGAGCAGGAGCGCGGGATGCTCCGGGTTCGTGGCGTTGATCTGCAAGGCCATGGCACGCACCCTAAGGCCCCGCCCGGGGCTTCCAGGAGACCCGGGGCGCGCCAGTCCCGGGGCGTTCTAGGCGGCCCGGTCCCGGGCCAGCTCGGCCGCCGCGCGCACAGAGCCCCGGTGCACCGGCCCGTGTCCCGGAAGCAGGGTGTCGCCGTCGAGCGCGCCGATCAGCTCCAGGGAGGCCACGACCCCGGGACGCTCGTGGTGGAAGAAGTCGTGCAGGATCTGAGGGCCCTTGACCCGCGAGGTCGCGTGCCCGCTGACCAGTGCGTCCCCGGAGATGACGATCCCCGCCTCCGGCAGGTGGTAGACGCAGTGGCCGTCGGTGTGGCCGGGGGTGTGCACGGGCACGGGGCGGCCGGGCAGGTCCAGCGCGCCCTCGCCCGGGAACGGCTCGGGCGCGGTGACGGGGTTGTGGTCGGTGCCGCCCGCGCGGATCACGTGCACCGCCCAGGGCAGGACACCCGGCCGCCAGGCGTTGCGCACCACGTCGCCGATGGTGGCCTGCTGGAGGAAGTCCCGGCGCGCGTGCGGTACCTCGGCCGGGTGCAGAAGGACGGGCGTGCCGTGGGTGGCCCGCAGGTATTCGGCCGAGCCCAGATGGTCGTTGTGCGCATGGGTGATCAGCACGGCGGTGACCGCCTCCGGTGAACTGCCCACCTCCGCAAGGGACTGCAGCAGCCCCTGCCGGTCCCCGGGGTACCCGGTGTCCACCAGTGTGACGGCGTCGCCGTCCTTGAGGATGACCCAGTTGACGTTGTTGCCGTGCACCAGATAGGTGCCGTCGGCGACTTGGTGTACCTCTGCCCGCATGATCTCCCCGAGCCCTGTGCGGCCGATCGTCGGGGGACAGCCAACCAGATGTGCCGGTCCCCCGCACCGGCGGGTTGCGTCAGTGCACGCCGTGTGGCCGGAACTGGATGCTGATCCGCGGCCCCACCGCCCTGGTCGTCTTCGGTACGCAGTGCTCCCAGGTCCGCTGGCAGGAGCCGCCCATCACGATCAGGTCGCCGTGGCCGAGCGGCCGCCGCAGTGTCGTACCACCGCCGCCCGCCGGGCGCAGCAGCAGGTCCCGGGGTGTGCCGACGGACAGGATCGCCACCATGGTGTCCTCGCGGGCACCCCGCCCGATCCGGTCCCCGTGCCAGGCCACGCTGTCCCGGCCGTCGCGGTAGAAGCACAGCCCGGCGGTGGTGAACGGCTCGCCCAGCTCCTCGGCGTAGTGCCGGGACAGGGCGTCGCGTGCCTCGGTGAGCACGGGGTGGGGGAGGGGGTCGCACGCGCCGTAGAAGGCCAGCAGACGCGGGACGGCCACGACGTTGTCGTACATCTTCCGGCGCTCGGCGCGCCACGGCACGTCCGCCGCCAGGCTCTCGAACAGGGCGGCGGCGCCGCTCAGCCAGCCCGGCAGCACGTCGATCCAGGCGCCGGCGCCCAGCTCGGTCCGGCGCAGCCCTTCGAGGGAGCCGAGCCGCAGCTCGTCGGTCTGGTCGAAGAGGGAGCCCTGGAGGTGCGTGGACATGAGCCCAGCGTACTCCTTAATCGAAAATATGTTCCCACGATCATGTGTATGCGGAGCCCTTTCGATACATCGGTGTATCGGATACATTGGCGTATCGAACGGAAGGCGGCAGCCAGCCCATGGAAGACACCCCCAAGCGCGTCACCCGGCGCCGGGTACAGACCCGCGCCCGGCTGCTCGACGCCGCGTTCCAGGTCTTCGCGGCCAAGGGCTTCGGGCGTGTGTCCATCGAGGAGGTCTGCGAAACGGCCGGCTTCAGCCGCGGCGCCTTCTACTCGAACTTCGCCACGCTGGACGAGCTGTTCTTCGCCCTCTACCAGGAGCGCGCCGACCTCATCGCTGCCCAGGTGGCCGAGGCGCTCGCCCAGGACGGGCCCGGACTCGACGTGCCGGCCGCCGTGGACCGGGTCACCGAGGTGCTGCTGCTCGACGTGGACTGGCTGCTGGTCAAGACCGACTTCCTGGTGCACGCCGCCCGTGACCCGGAGGTCGCCCGGGCCCTGCTGGACCATCGCGGCCGGCTCCGGGAGGCGATCGCCGACCGGCTGTTCCGGGCGCGCGGCCACACCGAACTGCCCGCCGTGCTCGGTGACGTGAACGGCGCCGCGCACGCCGTGGTCGCCGCGTACGACGGCGTCACCACCCAGCTGCTGCTGGACAAGGACGTCGAAGCGGCCCGGGCCTGGCTGAAACAGCTGCTCACCGCACTTCTCACCGACGGCAGCAGCTCCCCGTCGAGGATCTGAGGAAGGACACAGTCGCCATGGACGCGGACGTCATCGTCGTCGGAGCGGGCCTCGCCGGCCTGGTCGCGGCGCACGAGCTCACCAGCCGGGGCCGCCGAGTGGCCCTGGTCGACCAGGAGAACGCCGCCGACCTCGGCGGACAGGCGTTCTGGTCCTTCGGCGGGCTCTTCCTCGTGGGCTCCCCGGAGCAGCGCCGTCTCGGCATCAAGGACTCCTTCGACCTCGCCTGGAACGACTGGCAGGGCAGCGCGGGGTTCGACCGGCTCGACGACGAGGACTCCTGGGCGGTGCGCTGGGCCCGCGCCTACGTCGAGTTCGCGGCCGGCGAGAAGCGCTCCTGGCTGCGCGGTCACGGCATCGATCTGCTGCCGACCGTCGGCTGGGCCGAGCGCGGTGACCTCAGGGCGGGCGGGCACGGCAACTCCGTACCCCGCTTCCACATAGCCTGGGGCACCGGCACCGGTGTGGTCGAACCGTTCGTCCGCTACGCCCGCCGGGCCGCCCGGGAGGGACTGCTGACCTTCCACCACCGCCATCGGGTCGACGAGCTGGTCGTCGAGAACGGCACGGCACGCGGAGTGCGCGGCAGCGTGCTGGCCGAGGACCGCTCGCCGCGCGGTGTCGCCTCCAACCGGGACCGTGTGGGCGATTTCGAACTCACGGCCCAGGCGGTCGTCGTCACCACCGGCGGTATCGGCGCCGACCACGACATCGTGCGCCGCCACTGGCCCGCCCGGCTCGGCACCCCGCCGGCCGAGATGGTCACCGGCGTCCCCGCCTATGTCGACGGCCGCATGCTCGACATCAGCGCCGCGGCCGGTGTCCGGCTGGTCAACCGGGACCGCATGTGGCACTACACCGAGGGCCTGCAGAACTGGGACCCGATCTGGCCCGGCCACGGCATCCGCATCCTGCCCGGCCCCTCCTCCATATGGCTGGACGCCCTCGGCCGCCGCCTGCCCGACCCCTGCCTGCCGGGCTACGACACCCTCAACACCCTCAGGTACCTGCGCACCACCGAGGACATAGCCGGATACGACCACTCCTGGTTCATCCTCACCCGGAAGATCATCGAGAAGGAGTTCGCGCTCTCCGGCTCCGAGCAGAACCCCGACATCACCGCCAGGGACCGGGGCGCCGTGCTGCGCGACCGGCTGCTCGGCAAGGGCGCGCCGGCACCGGTGCAGGCCTTCCTCGACAGGGGCGCGGACTTCGTGACCGCGGGCAATCTGGAGCAACTGGTCGGGAAGATGAACGCCCTCACCGGCAAGCCGCTGCTGGACGCGGCCGAGGTGCGCCGCCAGATCGAGGCCCGCGACCTGCAGATCGCCAACCCCTACAGCAAGGACTCCCAGGTCCAGGGCATCCACAACGCCCGCCGCTACATCGGTGACCGGCTCGGCCGGGTGGCCGCGCCGCACCGCATCCTCGACCCGGCCGCGGGCCCCCTCATCGGTGTCCGGCTGCACGTGCTGACCCGCAAGACCCTCGGCGGCATCCAGACCGACCTCGACTCCCGCGCCCTCGGTACCGACGGCACACCGATCGAGGGGCTGTACGCGGCGGGCGAGGTGGCCGGCTTCGGCGGCGGCGGGGTGCACGGCTACAACGCGCTGGAGGGCACGTTCCTCGGCGGCTGCCTGTTCTCGGGGCGGGCCGCGGGACGGCACGCGGCCCGGCACACGGGCTGAGGCTCAGCCCTTCAGCAGCTCCAGCAGCACCTGCGCGTGGCTCTGCTCCGGCCTCTTGGACGCGGTCAGCAGGGTCACGCGCTTCGTGCGGGCCGCCTTGCGCAGGCCGTCGAGGAGTTCGGCGGCCTCGGGACCGCCGAGTTCCGTCTCGTAACGGTGGCGGAACTCCTCGTACGAACCGCCGCCGTGGTACCACTTGCGCAGTTCGGCGGAGGGCGTGAGCCCCTTGGGCCACTCGTCGACGTGCGCCTCGTCCTTGGCGAGGCCGCGCGGCCACAACCGGTCGACCAGCACGCGCAGCCCGTCGTCGGACTCGGGGGCATCATAGATCCGGCGCACACGCACGCTCACGGTCTCACTCCCTCCCGGGACGGCGGACGGTGATGCGAGCGTAACCCGGTGGCGCGGCGCCCGCCGGGCGGCGACGCGAGGAGACTTGACCGCGACAAGAGCGACTCCGGGCACCGGCGCCCCTAGTCTGTCAGCCGATCACCCGCCACCTCCCGAGGAGCGCTCGTGACGCCACCTTGCAGACAGCCCGCCCGGCGCCGTACCGCCGTCCTGCGCCGCGAGGCGGTCCTCGCCACCGTTCCCGTCGCCGTGGCGGCCCTGCTCGGCGCCACCGGGCCCGCGGCGGGGACGGCCGGCGCGGCCGGGGCGGGCGACCCCTACTTCCCGCTCAGCGGCAACGGCGGCTACCACGTCCGGCACTACGACCTGACGCTCCGTTACCACAGCGACGCTCGTGAACTCGACGGCAAGGCCGTGCTCGCCGCCCGCGCCACCCAGAACCTCAGCCGCTTCGACCTCGACCTCACCGGACTGGAGGTCACCGGCGTCACCGTCGACGGCCTGCCCGCGGCCCTCCGGCGCCACGGGCAGGAACTCGTCGTCACCCCGCGCCACACGCTGCGCGCGGGACGTGACTTCCGGGTCACCGTCGCCTACCACGGCACCCCGAAGCCGGTCACCGACCCCGACGGCTCCGCAGACGGCTGGATCCCCACCGACGACGGCGCCTTCGTCGCGGGCGAGCCGCAGGGCGCGATGACCTGGTTCCCGGCGAACAGCCACCCCAGGGACAAGTCGTCGTACGACATCACGATCACCGTCCCGCAAGGGCGCACGGCCGTCGCCAACGGCGTCCTGCTCGGACAGCGCACCGCGCACGGGAACACGACCTTCCACTGGCGCGAAACCCAGCCCATGGCCGCCTACCTGGCCACCGCCACCGTCGGAACGTTCAAGGCCGAGCAGTACACCACCCACGACGGCATCCACGTGTACAACGCCGTCGACCCGCGTGAGGCGAGCCGGGCCGCGCCGGTGCTGAAGAAGCTGCCGTCCGTCCTGGAGTGGGAGAGCACACTGTTCGGGCCGTACCCCTTCCGCTCCGCCGGGGCGATCGTCGACCACGCCCCGGACGTGGGCTACGCCCTGGAGACCCAGACCAGGCCGCTCTACGACTCCGCGCCCGACACCGACACCCTCGTCCACGAGACCGCCCACCAGTGGTTCGGCGACTCCGTCTCGCTGACCGCCTGGAAGGACATCTGGCTCAACGAGGGCTTCGCCACCTACGCCGAGTGGCTGTACGACGAGCAGCACGGCGGCGACAGCGCCCAGGAGTCCTTCGACGCCCTCTACGCCCACCCCGCGAGCGACCACCTGTGGGACTTCCCGCCCGGCGACCCGGGCGGCGGCGAGAACATCTTCGACACACCCGTCTACGCCCGCGGCGCGATGACGCTGCACGAACTGCGCAAGGCCGTCGGCGACCGGGACTTCTTCCGGATCCTGCGCGCCTGGGCGACGGAGCACCGGGGCGGCCACGGGACGACGGACCAGTTCGTGCGGCTGGCCGAGCAGATCTCGGGCAAGCGACTGGACGGGCTGTTCCACACCTGGCTGTTCACACAGGGCAAGCCCAAGAACACCTGAGTACTCACCAGTTCCAAACAAGTGCCGGCCAAGGTCGACACCATGGTCCAACGCAGAACCGCCGTCGCGCTCCTCGCCTCCCCGCTGCTGCTCACCGGCTGTGCCGGCGTCGCCAAGGCCCCTGTGAAGGAACTGCTGCGCACCCTCGGCCCGGACCGGCATCCGGTCGTCGTCATGGGGTACGCCGACTGGCTGGCCGGCTGAACCGCCTAGGATCCGAACTCGTGTGCGCACACGTGCTGGTCGCCGAGGACGACGAGAAGCAGGCCGAACTGATCCGCCGCTCCCTGCTGGCCGAAGGACACACCGCCACGGTCGTGCATGACGGCGCCGCCGCGCTCGCTGCCGCCCGCCGGCTCCGGCCCGACCTCGTCGTCCTGGACCTGATGCTGCCGGTCGTCGACGGTTTCGGCGTGTGCCGGGCGCTGCGCGGCGGCGCGCAGGACCCGGAGATCCCCGTGGTCATGCTCACCGCCCGCTCCGCCGAGGACGACGTCCTGCTCGGCCTCGAACTCGGCGCCGACGACTACATGACCAAGCCGTACAGCCCGCGCGAGCTGATGGCCCGCATCCGCACGGTCCTCAGACGCAGCGGGCGCGGCGTCGGCACCCGGGACGACGACCCCGTCGTACGGGCCGCCGGGATCAGCGTCGATCCCGTGCGGCACGAGGTGCGCTGCGACGGCGTCCCGGTCGAGTGCACGCCCGCCGAGTTCCAGATCCTGCTGGCCATGGCCGGGGAACCGGAACGGGTGTTCACCCGGCGGCAGTTGCTGCAGTGCACCCGTGGCTTCGACCGGGCCTCCACCGAGCGGGCCGTCGACGTGCACATCATGAACCTGCGCCGCAAGATCGAGACCGACCCGCGCCGCCCGGCACGGCTGCTGACCGTGTTCGGGGTCGGCTACAAGCTGAGCGGCGCGCGGCCGTGAGGCGCCGGACACCGGCGGTCCGCACGAAACGCCGGATCCCGCTGCGCAAACGCCTCCTCGTCCGGCTGCTGTTCGTCTCGGTGCTCATCGCCAGCTGCTCGGTGGCGGCCACCGCCTGGCTCGCGGTGACGACCACCACCAGCGCGCTCAAGGAGGAGCAGGGCCAGGACCTCGCCGCGGACAACAGCATCCTCGCCCGGCTCAGCGGCTACGCCGCCACTCACGCCGACTGGTCGGACGTCGGGCACACCGTCCGCGCGCTGGCCGCGAAGACCGGCCGGCGCATCGCCCTCACCACCGCCGACCGCACGCTGGTCGCCGACTCCGCACCGCGCGGCACCCCGTTGCCGCCCCGGTCCGCCGCCACCGTCGATCCGCTGCGCACCGACACCTACACCGAGAGCGGCGCTCAGCTCAGCGGCATCGACCCGCGGGCGGTCGGCCCGTACCGGATCACCGCGCGCGAACGCGCCGAGCTGGACAAGCTCGCCCGCACACGCAAACAGTGCTACGCGCGCTTCGGCCTCCAGGCCACGATCGTGCGGGCCCCGAGCGGACGGCCCGTGGTTCCCCGCCCGGACGGCGCGGAGGCCTCCGGCCATGTCGCTGCGCAGTGCGAGGACGGACGGCTGAACACCCCCACACCGACCGAGCAGAAGGCCCTGGACACGCTGAGCGCGGGGGCCCGTCCCTGTCTGAGACGGGCCGGCCTGGACCGCGGCGCCCCCGTGTTCCTCACCTTCGACCCCACCGGCAACACCCCCCTGGGCGGCGGGTATCCGATCGCCCAGTACGCCAAGCTGGGCAGCACCGCGGCCGGCCGGACCGTCCAGACCTGTGTGCTCGGCGCCCGGCGCACCCAGCTGGAGCCCTATGTCGCCCCGGTGGCCGAGCTGTTCCTCGGCATCGGTGACCGGAATCCCTCACGCTTCGACATGTCCCCGGCGAACAAGGCCAAGGTGATCGGCGCGGCCGGCCTGGTCCTCGCCGTCACCGTCGCCGTGACCGCCGTCGTCGCGATCCGGCTGGTACGGCCGCTGCGCGCACTGACCGAGGCCGCGCAGCAGCCACCCGAACGTCATGTACGGGTGCCGGTGACCACCCGGGACGAGACCGGCATCCTCGCCGAGGCCTTCAACGGCCTGGCCGAGCGCCGGGAACGCCTGGAGGCCCAGCGCAAGGCGATGGTCAGCGACATCGCGCACGAGCTGCGGAGCCCGCTCACCAACATCCGCGGCTGGCTGGAGGTCGTCCGGGACGGGGTCGTCGAGCCCGACCCGCCCCTGCTGGACTCGCTGCACGAGGAGGCGCTCGTCCTGCAGCGGATCATCGACGACCTGCAGGACCTCGCCGCCGCCGACGCCGGCACCCTGCGGCTGCACCGCGAGCGGCTGCGCGCCGGCGATCTGCTGGACCAGGTCGCCGACGCCCACCGGGTCGCCGCCAAGGCCGCCGGGGTCGCCCTGCGTACCGAGGCCGACGCCACCGCCTGGCTGGACGCCGACCCGGTACGGATGCGGCAGGCCCTCGGCAACCTGGTCTCCAACGCGCTGCGGCACACCCCGGCCGACGGCACGGTCACGCTCGCCGCCCGCCGGGACGGCCCCGATGTCGTCCTCACCGTCACCGACACCGGCACGGGCATCGCACCCGAGGATCTGCCGCACGTCTTCGACCGGTTCTGGCGCGCCGAGAAGTCCCGCAGCCGCCGCACCGGCGGCAGCGGCCTCGGTCTGCCGATCGTGCGGCACCTGGTCGCCGGCCACGGCGGTACGGCGGAGGCCGGGAGCCGGCCCGGCGGGGGCGCGGTCCTCACGCTGCGGCTGCCCGCGGCCGGCCCGCCCGCCGACGCCACCTGCCCGTCTCCGGTTCCCGGCGCCCACCAGGGGTACTCCGGTCCCGCGGCGCAGTGAGAGGGAGGTCGTGCCATGAGCGCAGAGGAGGACCTGCCGGTCCTGTCCACGCTGGGCGAGGTGGCCCGCCTGGTGGACACGCACCAGGGCCTGTACGTGCGCTGGTCCCGGGGACCCGGCCCCGACCTCACCGACGCCTCCAGCACCGACGACCTCACCGGCGTGCCCATGCCGGGCCTGTCCGCCAGTCCGCTCGACGTCGAGGACTGGTGGGAGGACCGCTCGGTGGAACTGTGGGTCGCGCGCCGGCTGTACGACTACGCGCACCTGCCGCACGACAAGGGTCCCGGCGTACGTCCCTGGGTCCTGCGGGGCAGGGAGACGGGCCGGGGTCCGGACAACGAGCCGCTCGTGACCGATGCCGAGCCGTTGTGCTGGATCGCCGACGAGGTGATCGACGCGGCGAGGACCGAGGTGACCCGGCAGGAGCGGGAGTGGGGGACCCTGCGCCGCGGTGGCCGCTGAGAGCAGGCCCTCTCGCAGTGCGGGCGGCCGAGCCCACGGGGCTCAGGGGTTCCGGTCAGCCGGAGCGCGGATGGGAGCGGGCGCGGCGGCGCAGTGCCCGGCGTTCGAGCTCGGTCGTCCCGCCCCAGATGCCGATGCCCTGGCCCGTCTCCAGCGCCCAGTCCAGACAGTGCTCCCGGACGGAGCAGTCCCCGCAGACCGCCTTGGCGTACTGCGTCTGCACCTGCGCCGGCCCGGTGGTGCCGACGGGGAAGAACAGGTCTGGGTCCTCGTGACGGCACGCGGCATGGTCGCGCCAGTTGTCCATCGAAGTCTCCCGGATCGGATCGAAGTCGTCCGTGCCTGTCGAATGCGTACGTCGGACTCGGGTGACCGGACGGGACGGTGTGAAACGGCGTATCCGGCAGGGGTTCGCGTGACGGCCGCGATCCGGTCACGGGCGCGCGTACGGCCCGGGACGAGCCGTACGCGCTCAACAGGCCGGGGCAGCGGGGCGGATGGGCCACCGGCCGCACCGAGGACACCCGTGCCCGACCGGGCACCGGCGGCGCAGACGGGGCGAGGACCCCCGGGGGGACCGCCGTGCGCCGCGCCACCGCGCGACCACCGTACTGCGCGGGGCGCTTGCGGCGCTGCGAAACGGCTGGAACGAGTTGCTCCGGTCAGCGGCGCAGCGCCTCGGCCGCCGTCGCCGTCACCGCCTCGGCCAGTGCCGCCAACGCCGGGGAGTCGAGCTTCCACTGCTGCCAGTACAGCGTGACGTCCATCCAGGTGCCGGGTGCGAGCAGCACCAGCCGCCCCTCGGCCAGCAGCGGTTCCGCCTGGACCTCCGGCACCATGCCCCAGCCGAGCCCCGCGGCCACCGCGTCCAGGAAGCCCTCGGAGGTGGGCACATGGTGCCTCAGCCGGCTCGCGGACCCGCGGCCGAGCCGCCGTACGAAGGCGTCCTGGAAGTCGTCCTTGCGGTCGAAGACCACGACGGGCGCCTCGGGCAGGGCGTCTTCGAGGGGCCGTCCGCCGAGCCGGGTGCGGTGCAACTCCGGTGCGGCGACCGGCAGATAGCGCATCCGCCCGAGCACACGCACGGTGCAGCCCGGTACCGGATCGCGCGCGGTGGTCACCGCCGCCATCACCAGGCCCTCGCGCAGCAGGGCCGCCGTGTGGTCCTCGTCCTCCCGGTGCAGTTCGAAGCAGAGTCCCGCCACCCGGGTGAGCGCGGGCAGGAACCAGGTCGCCAGCGAGTCCGCGTTCACCGCCACGGACACCCGCGTCGGCTCTCCGGCACCGCTGAGCCCCAGCTCGCCCCAGGCGTCCTGTTCCAGCCGGGCGAGCTGCCGCGCATACCGCACCAGCACCGCGCCCGACTCCGTGGGCCGCACCGGTTTGGTGCGTTGCAGCAGCACCCGGCCGGTGCGCTGTTCCAGTGCCTTGACCCGCTGGCTGACCGCCGACGGGGTCACGTGCAGGGCCGCCGCGGCGGCGTCGAAGGTGCCCTCGTCCACCACGGCCAGCAGCGTCCGCACCTGGTCGAGGGGAAGATCTGTCATCACAGGGGCTAAGGATAGTTAAGAATCTTTAGCTGGACTTGCCACGAACGGCTTCTTACGTTCGACGGCATGAACCACACCCTGACCGCCGCGGTCGCCGGATTCGGCACCGGCCTGTCCCTGATCGTCGCCATCGGCGCCCAGAACGCCTTCGTCCTGCGGCAGGGGGTGCGCCGGGACGCGGTGCTCGCCGTGGTGGGCATCTGCGCCCTGTCCGACGCGGTGCTGATCGCGCTCGGCGTGGGCGGGGTCGGGGCGGTGGTGGTGGCGTGGCCGGGCGCCGTCCGGGTGGTCGGCATCGTCGGCGGTGCCTTCCTGCTCTGCTACGGAGTCCTTGCCGCCCGCCGGGTGCTCAGGCCGGGCGCGGCCGGACTGAGCACCGAGGGGGAGGCGGCCGGTTCCCGGCGCCGGGCGGTGCTCACCTGTCTGGCGATGACCTGGCTCAACCCGCATGTCTACCTGGACACCGTGTTCCTGCTCGGTTCCCTCGCCGCCGACCGGGGCGCCCTGCGCTGGACCTTCGGACTCGGCGCGGCGCTCGCCAGCCTGTGCTGGTTCGCAGCGCTCGGCTTCGGCGCCCGTGCGCTCGGCCGCTTCCTGGCCCGGCCGACGGCCTGGCGGGTCCTGGACGGCCTGGTCGCCGTCACCATGCTGGCGCTGGGGGCCGCGCTGATCGCCGGGTCCTGAACAAACCGGTGTGCACATGGTTGCCGAGATAGTTAGGCTCTCGAACCGAAAAGATGTAACGAGCAACCTCTGTCGGCACCAGCGCACCCCAACAGGACACCCGTGGACACGAGCGAGAGCAGCACCACCGAACCCGCCCCCGACACGGACGCGAAGGACGCGGCGGCCCCGCCCCGGCGCGGCTGGCGCCGCTGGGCGATGGACACCCGCCCCCTGCGCATCCCCGCCTACCGGCGCCTGTGGACGTCGACCATCGTCACCGCCGTCGGCAGCCAGCTCACCGCCGTCGCCGTGCCCAAGCAGATCTACGACATCACCCACTCCTCGGCATGGGTCGGCTACGCAAGCCTGGCCGGCCTCGCGCCCATGGTGGCGTTCGCGCTGTGGGGCGGAGCGGTCGCCGACACCGTGGACCGCCGCAAACTGCTGCTGCTCACCAACTCCGGCATCGCCGTGACCTCGCTGCTGTTCTGGGTGCAGGCCGTCACCGGGCTGGGCTCGGTCGTCGTACTGATGGTGCTGCTCGCCCTGCAGCAGGCGTTCTTCGGGCTCAATTCCCCGGCCCGCAACGCCTCCATCGCCCGGCTCGTCCCGGTCGAGGAGCTGCCGGCCGCCAATGCGCTCGGCTCCACGGTGATGCAGACCGGCCTGGTGGCGGGTCCGCTGCTCGCCGGTGTGCTCATCCCGGTCATCGGGCTGCCCGAGCTGTACCTGATCGACGCGCTGGCGCTGTGCGTGACCGTGTGGGCCGTCTTCCGGCTGCCCGCGCTGCCGCCGCTCGGCGAGTCCGCCGCCCGCCGGGCCGGAGTGCGCGCGATAGCCGCCGGGTTCCAGTACATATCCCGGCACAAGGTGCTGCTGCTGTCCTTCCTCGCCGACATCGTCGCGATGGTGTTCGGCATGCCCCGCGCCCTGTTCCCGCAGCTCGCCGCGCAGACGTACCACTCCTGGGGCGAAGGGCTCGCGCTCGGTGTGCTGTTCGCCGGCATCCCGGTCGGCGCGGTGCTCGGCGGCCTGTTCTCCGGGGTGTTCTCGCGGGCCCGCCGGCACGGCTGGATGGTCATCGGGGCGGTCGTCGGCTGGGGGGTGGCCGTGGCCGGGTTCGGGCTGAGCGGCAACCTGTGGGTGGCCCTGGCCTTCCTCGCCGCGGCCGGTGTCGCCGACATGGTCTCGATGGTGTTCCGCGGCGCGATCCTGCTGTCGGCGGCGACCGACGAGATGCGCGGCCGTATGCAGGGCGTGTTCACGGTGGTCGTCGCGGGCGGCCCGCGCCTGGCCGACGTGCTGCACGGCACGGCCGGCTCCGCGTTCGGCCCGCGCGCCGCCGTGGCGGGCGGTGGCGCCCTGGTCGTCGTGGTGATGCTGGCCCTGACCGCCGCCGTCCCGGCGCTGCGCCGTTACCGGGTCTGAGCTACAGCAGCCCGGTGCGGCGCTGGATGGCGTACTGGTCCATCAGCTTGCCCCGGGTCGTCTCCAGGCGGTGGGCGAGGATCTCGGCCACCGTCCGCACCAGGGACAGCCCGAGCAGCGGATCCTCCACGGACAGCGCGAGCACCGAGGGCCCGTCGAACTCGTAGGCCCGTACGTTGCTGAAGGCCACCGCCCCGAAGTCCCACTGGTACGGCGGGAACAGCCAGGACCAGCCGAGCAGGTCGCCCGCGCCGAGCGTGGCCACCGTCACCCGCTGCCGGGAGGTGACGTGGGTGTCCAGATGGACCGCGCCCGAGCGGATCACCCAGAACCGGTCGGCGGTGCCGCCCGCCTCGAAGATGCGGGTGTCCTCCGGGAACGCGACCTCCTTGGCCAGTTCCATGAGGCGCTCGCGCTGCGCCTGGGGCAGGGCGGTCAGCAGTTTTATCGCTTTGGTCATGGCGCGGGACTCCTCGCCGGAGGCGGTTCGGGTGCTTTCCTCTCAGCCCATTTCAGCCGCTGCCGCCGCCGCGAGCACCTCGAAGGACGCGGATTTCCTTGCCGCCCTCCCCGCCCGCCGCCGGTTTCCGGGCAAGAAAAAGCCCTGGCTGGACGGGGGAGGCCAGCCAGGGCCGTATGCGGTGACGCCAGGAGGGAGGAAGGACGGTTCCGGTCCGCTCCGGCATCACGTATGTATGAACGATAAACCACCTTGCGGGCGGTCCGGAAACCGGAAGCGGGTCAAGTGACCTGTTTCACGCCCTCTGTCACAGTCGGCGGCCGGCCCGGGCTGACGATCTCCTCCAGCACCCTGAGCACCGCCTCGAACGCCCGCGCCCGCACCGCCGCCTCCCGGGCGCCGTCCGGATCCGTCGCCGTCAGGCTCCGGGCGCGTTCCCGCCAGGCCCGCTCCTCCTCGGCCGCCCGCTCCCGGCCGCGCCGGATGCGCCGCAACAGCTCGTCCGCGTCCACGACATCGGTCATGCCGCTCGGGTACCCGCCCGCTGCGCGGTGATGGCACCGGCACGCATCGTGTTTGACAGCGCCGCAGCGGGTCAGCCGAAAGGGGAGAGAGACCTGCATTCCGGGCACCGTTCAGGGAGGAAGGGATGCTCGACAAGCACCGGACCAGCTCCTCCGCGGCGTTGCGGGAACCGTGCCACCGGCTTCCGTGCCGACCCGCCGACGCCCGCAGAACGGTCCAGCGAGTGGTGGCCGAGGGCTGCCGGGCCCGCGCGCTGTCCTGCGGTGCGGAGGTCATGGAGGACGCCCTGCTGGTCACCTCGGAACTCACCACCAACGCCATCCTGCACGGCGGCGGCATCACCGGCTTCGACGTGGACGTCGACTCCGCCGGCGTACGGGTCTCCGTGAGCGACCGCAGCGACGAGCTGCCGGTGGCCACCGCGCCCGTCGACAAGCGCGGGCACACCCGGCCCGGCGGTCGCGGCTGGCCCATCGTGTGCCGGCTGGCCCGGGAGGTGCGGGTGGCGGAGCTGCCCTGCGGGGGCAAGCGCATCACTGCCGTCGTGCCGCTGCACTGAACCCGTGCGGGAAGTTCCGCCCCCGCGGTGTTTGCTCCCCGGAGCCGCGGGCAGGCGGAATTTCGTGCTTCGGACCGGAGGCGCGCGCCCAGCGGGACTTGTACGACCGTCCTGGGTCCCCTCCTGGCGGACCGGGCGGACCACCCGCGGCGAACCCTGAAACCCCCGTTCGGGCCAGGCCACGAACCCTCGTTCCGGCCGTGCGCCCTGAAACCACGTTCAGGAGCGATTCCGCATGCTGACAGACATGTCGACAAGCCGTCCCGGCGCACCGACCACGACCGCGGCCGCAGCGGCACCCGCACGGCGGCCCCATGACGACGCCCCCGAGACCGCGGAGCTGTTCGCCCGGCTGGCGGAACTGGACGACGGCCCCGAGCGGGACGCCATCCGCGACGAACTCGTCACCGCCTGGCTGCCCATGGCCCACCGGATCGCCGGGCGCTTCCGCGACCGGGGTGAGTCCGTCGAGGACCTGCGGCAGGTGGCCGCGCTCGGGCTGGTGAAGGCCATCGACCGGTTCGACCCGTCCCGCGGGGCCTTCGAGAGCTACGCGGTGCCGACCATCACCGGCGAGGTCAAGCGGCACTTCCGGGACCGGATGTGGGCCCTCAGGGTGCCCCGCCGGGTGCAGGAACTGCGCAACCGGGTGCGGGTGGCCCGCCGGGAACTCACCCAGAACCCCGGCAGCCCCGAACCGACCGTCGCCGCGATCGCAGCGCACACCGGCCTCAGCGAAGAGGACGTCACCGCGGGGATGGAGGCGCTGGAGAGCTTCAGCACCCTGTCCCTGGACGCCGAACTGGCCACCGGTGAGGACGGCTACAGCCTCGCCGACACCCTCGGCGCGGCCGACGCCTCGTACGACGTCGTGGTCGACCGCGAGGCGGCCAGGGAAGGGCTGCGCCGGCTGCCCGAGCGGGAGCGGGCCATCCTCTACATGCGCTTCTTCGAGGACATGACGCAAAGCCGCATCGCCGACCGGCTGGGCATCTCCCAGATGCACGTCTCCCGGCTGATCAGCCGCAGCTGCGCCCGCGTCCGCGAGGAAGCCCTGGGCCGCCGGGCCGGCGGGAGCGACCGGGGATGAGCAGGCGGACGACGCGGCGTCACCTCACCGGCCGGACTGCCCCCGCGGCGAGGCCCAGCGGCCGGGCCAGGCCCGAGACCGCCTCGTCCAGCCGCTGCAGATGGCGCAACACCCGGTCGGTCACCCGGCCGTAGCGCGGGGTCCGCAGCGTTCCCGGCTCCAGCATCGAGGCGATGCTGGAGCCGGTCTCCATCTCCGCCATGGCGCGTGGGTCGGCCACATGCGCGGCGATCGCCTCGATGTTGTGCACGATCCGCCCGCACGCCCCGCGCAGCCTCGGATCCGCCGCGATCGACGGATGCGTCGGCAGCAGCTCGGCCGTGGCCGCGAGCGAGCGCCCGTGGTAGGCGCACGTCTCCAGCAGCGCCACCACATAGCGGGCGGTGTCACGGCGTGAGCGCAGCGGGGTGATGGGATGGGTCAGCGGCTGGGTGGCCGCGCGCAGATCGGCCAGCGCCTGGTCCAGATCCCGCGCCTGCTCCACCAGATCGGCGCCGGCCCCGCCGCTCAACTGCTCGACGGCGGCCCGCGTGACCTCCGCCAGCCGGTTCAGGACCGTGACGAGAAGCTCGTTGGTACGGCGGTCGGTGTGGATCGGCAGCACCACCGCCGCCGCGATCACCCCGCAGGCCGCACCGAGCGCCGTCTCCTCCACCCGCAGCACCAGCACCGCCATGCTGTAGGTGTTCAGCAGCGTGTACAGCAGCCCCAGCATCGCCGTCACGAAGAACGACATCAGCGTGTACGACAGCGGAGCCGTGTAGAACATCGCGAAGATGAGGACCAGCACCAGCGCGAACGCCGTCCACGTGTGATGGCCGACCAGCCCGGCCAGGCCGATACCGGCCACCACGCCGAGCACCGTGCCCAGCAGCCGACGGTAGCCCTTCACCAGGATCTCGCCGGTGGAGGCCGTGTTGATGAACACGATCCAGCAGGTCAGCACCGCCCAGTACCAGCGCTGACTGGACAGCAGCTCACCACCCGCGATGGCCAGCGCGGAGCCGACGGCCACCTGGACCGCGGCCCGCGTCGTGGGCCGCCCGAGGCCGGTCGGCTCCGGCTCCTCCGCCTCCCGCTCCTCGCCCGCCTCGATCGCGGCGTCCTCCGCGTCCAGCTCCTCGCGCGAGCGCGTCGTCGCCGGGCTGTCGTCGGAGTCGTCCTGCGGCCCGTCCAGCGCCAGCCTGAGGCCCAGCGCGGCACGGGCTGCCTCGCCGAGCCCGCGGAAGACGTCCTGCACCGCGGGGGCGGCCTTGGGCAGGTTCTCCTCGTCGCGGTAGCCGAGCAGACGGTTGCGCACCTGGGCGAGCGCGGTGCCCCGGGCCTCGCCGAGCGGCCGCAGCATCAGCAGCCGCAGGGCCTGCAGGTCCCGGCGCAGCGCCGCCGTCGCCTCGTCCCGCACCGGCAGCTCACCGCCGGAGGGCAGCGCGGCACCCGGCAGATGCAGGGTGAGGGTGTCGGTGCGCTCGGCGCTGCGCGCGGTGAGCAGCAGCAGGCCGAGCCGCTCGGCGGCGATCTCGGCGTCGGCGACCCGGCGCTGCAGCAGCCGGGCCACCGCCGGGTCGGAGGTGCCGTCCTCCAGCCGCCCCTGGATCATCAGCGCCGTCTCGTGCAGCCGCGCGGTGGCCGTGCGCAGGTCGTCCAGGACCTTGTCCACGTCGTCGGGGCCGGCGTCCAGCAACTCGGCCTGCACGGAGATCAGCTGCGCGAGGCGGGCGCGGAACGCCCGCCGCAGCCGGTCCAGGGTGCCCGCCGGGGTCTGCGGCAGCAGCACGAACCGCGCGGCGGCGCTGCACGCGAACGCCACACAGATGATCCCGTACAGCGCGGGCAGCGCGGCGGTGGTCGCCCGCACGAACAGGGACAGGAAATACACCTGGAAGCCGATGAGGCCCAGCGCGGTGCCGCGGTCGCCGAACCGGCGGCCGTAGACCGCGCAGAAGATGAGGAGGACGAAGAACAGGTCCCCGACGACGACCCGTTGGTGCAGCAACGTCCCCAGTGACACCGAGGCCAGCGCCACCGGCAGTCCGAGCGCGAGCGTGAGGGCCTGCTGGGCGCGCTGCTTCTCCCGGATGGCGAAGGTCGCCACCATCGCGGCCATGGCACCCGCGACCAGCTGCGGCACCGGCACCCGCAGGGCGGCCAGGACGGCGAGGGTGAGCGCGATCGCGGCGACCGTGCGCAGCCCGGCGGTGAGTCTGAGCAGCCCGGGATCGGACGCCGCGAGCCGGTCCCACATCCGTACCCGCCCCGACCGTCCCGCTGTGCCCACGCCGCCGCGCTCTCTCCCGTGCCCGCACATGATCTCCGGTCCAGCATCGCACGACGGACCGAAACCGCTCGCGTTCCGGTGGCCGGTGCCCCGGCCACCGGAACGTGGGTCACGTCAGGGCATCACGGGCCCTCGACAGGCGTCCCCTCCACCCGGGCCCGTACCTGTTCCGGCGTCAGATACGCGTCGGTGAACTCGAAGTCCTTCAGGCGGGCGGCCTTGCGGGCCTGGAAGCCGGTGCGGACGAAATCGTCGCCGGCGACGGCGTTCAGCAGCCAGTTGGTCATCACCCGGGTCTTGGCGACATTGGTGCGCAGCGCCGACCAGTGGTAGCCGCGCGCCACCGCCTGCGCCGGCACGCCGCGCAGTTCGATGCCCAGCGGCTTGGACACCGCGTCCTTGCCGCCGAGGTCGACAACGAGGCCCAGGTCATGGTGCACGTACGGCTGCATCGGCTGACCCCGCAGCGTCGCGATGACATTGTCGGCGACCTTCTTGCCCTGGCGCATCGCGTGCTGCGCGGTGGGCGGGCAGACCGCGCCGTCGCCCTTCGCCAGGTCCGGCACGGCGGCCGAGTCGCCGAGCGAGAACACCCCGTCGTGGCCCGGCAGACACATCTCCGGCGTGACCGCCAGCCGGCCACGGACCGTCTCCGCGCCGAGCGTGGCCATCAGCGGGCTGGCGACCACCCCGGCCGTCCAGATCAGCGTGTGCGTCGGTACCACCCGGCCGTCGGTGAAGGTGACCTCCTCCGCCCCGGCCTTCTCGATCGACACGCCCAGCGACACCTCGATGCCGCGCCGCCCCAGGATCTCCTGGGCGCTGCGGCCGAGCTTGTCGCCCAGCTCCGGCATCAGCTTGGGCGCGATGTCGATCAGATGCCACTTGATCAGGCCGGGGTCCAGTCGCGGGTAGCGGGTGACGGCGGCGTGCGTCAGCCGTTGCAGACAGGCGGCGGTCTCGGTGCCCGCGTATCCGCCGCCGACCACCACGAACTGCAGCCGCGCCGCCCGCTCGGCCGGGTCGTCGCTGGCGTCCGCGAGGTCGAGCTGGGTGATGACGTGGTCGCGGATGTAGGCGGCCTCGGCGAGGGTCTTCATCCCGAAGGCGTGCTCGGTCAGCCCCGGGATGTCGAAGGTGCGGGTCACGCTGCCGGGTGCCAGCACGATGTAGTCGTACGGCTCGTTGACGATCTTGTCGGTGATGGTGCGGACGACACACACCTTCGCCTTCAGGTCCACCCCGATGGCGCCGCCCGGCAGGATGCGGGTGCGGTACTTCTTGCTGCGGCGCAGGCTGAGGGCGATCGACTGCGGCGTGAGCACCCCGGAGGCGACCTGGGGCAACAGCGGCAGATACAGCTGATACGAGAACGGCGTCACCAGGGTGACGTCGGCTTCGGCGGGAGCGAGCTTCCGTTCCAGGCGGCGGACGCACTCGACGCCGGCGAAGCCTGCGCCAACCACCAGGATCCTGGGTCGTGTCACGGTGTTCATCCCTTTCTGCGGCTCCAGGCGGTCCGAGTCGACGCCGTTCGCCTGCCCGGGACCGGTGCGCAGCACCTTCGATCCGACCGCGGCCCGAGCCGTTCCGCCAGCTGGGCGCGGCAGGCAGACGAACGCGTGGGCACCAGCATGCCCCCACTCCGGGTGGAGTAACCGGTTGTCGCACAGATACACGTCGTACACACGATGTGGTCACCAGGGGAGGAACACGTGGATGTCCTTGCCCTCCTCATGGACGACCACGCTGACCTGCGTGCACAGCGTGTGCACCAGGTGCCAGCCGATGCCGCCGCCACCGGTGCGCGGGTGGAAGGGCCGGGGCTCCGGCCTGGTCGTGCTCGTGTCGCGCATCGTCACGTGCACACCGTCGAAGGTGCGGCGCATCCGCAGCCCGAACGGCCCGGGCGCGTACTGGATGACGTTGGCGGCCAGTTCCGTCACCACCAGCAGGATGTCGTCCCAGTACTCGTGCGCGGTCGGCGGCGACTGCGTGGCGAGCGCGCACAGGAAATCCTCCGCGGCAAGCCGCGCCTCTGTGACGTTGCGCAGCTCACCCGCGAAGGAGAAGGTGCGCTCGTACCTGTCCTCCGAGGACGGTGTGTCGTCCCAACGCGGCTCCGTCGCCATCTCGCATTCCCCGGTCCCGGCCGGTCAGGGGCCCTCGCGAGCCCCCGGACCAGGACGGTCGTCGGTGCTGGTCTCCGTCTGTGCTTGCGGGTTCCCGCCCCCGCGCGGCCTATCCGTCACCCCGGCCCGCGGTCCCTACGGTCCACCCCCCTCAGCGGAAGACGTCGTCCGGCTCGTCCCAGTCCGCCGGCTCCTGCGGACCGCGCGCCGCCCGGGACCGCGCCAGGTACATCGCATCGATCTCGGCGGCGTAGTGCCGCACGATCGCGTCCCGGCGCAGCTTCATCGACGGCGTGAGCAGTCCGTTGTCCGCGGCGAACGGCTCCTGCAGGACACGGTAGACCCTGATCGACTCCGCACGGGAGACGGCGGCGTTCGCCGAGGCGACGGCCCGCGCGATCTCCTCCCGCAGCGCGTTCTCCTCGCGGCTCTCCCGGCCCGGACTGTCGCCCTGCAGCGCCAGGGCGGCCCGCCAGTCGGCGAGGAACTCCGGGTCCAGGGTGATCAGGGCGCCGACGCAGGGCCGGTCGTCGCCGATCACGACCGCCTGGTGGACGAGCGGATGCATGCGCAGCCGCTGCTCCAGCGGGGCCGGGGCGACGCTCTTGCCGCCGCTGGTGACGATGACGTCCTTCTTGCGCCCGGTGATCGTCAGATAGCCCTCGGAGTCCAGCCGCCCGATGTCCCCGGTGGCCAGCCAGCCGCCACGCAGCACGGCCCGCGTCGCCGCCTCGTCACCGACATAGCCCTGGAACACCGACGGCCCGCGCACCAGGATCTCCCCGTCGTCGGCCACCTGGACCTCGGTGCCCGGCAGCGGCCGGCCCACGGTCCCGGACTTCTCCCGGCCGAGCGGCTGCATGGTGATCCCGCCGGAGGCCTCGGTGAGGCCGTAGCCGTCGTGGATGAACACACCGATGCCCGCGTAGAACAGGCTGAGTTCGCGGCTGAGCGAGGAACCGCCGGAGGTACCGCGCAGCACCCGGCCGCCGAGTGCCGCACGCAGCCTGCGGTACACCGTCCGCTCGTACAGGGCGTGTTGCAGCCTGAGCTCGAACCCTGGACCCGGCCCCCTGCCCAGCCGGTGGCGTTCCTCCGCCGCGGCGAAGTCCCGGGCCGTCTGCGCGGCCCGCTCGAAGAGTGCACCCCGGCCCGCCTGCCCGGCGGTCCGCAGGAACTTCTTGTACAACTTCTCGAACATCGACGGTACGCCGTACAGGTACGTCGGCCGGAACGTGCTCAGCGCCGACGCCAGGGCCGCCTCGCTCAGCTCCGGCTCGTGCCCCATCAGGACGCCGCCGCGGACACACATGAGCATGATCATGATGCCGTAGACGTGCGAGAAGGGCAGGAAGGCCAGCACGGACGGCTGTTCGCCCGGCGGGGCCGCAGTGTGCGCCCAGCCGGCCAGCAGCGTGTCGCAGGGATAGGCGAGGCCGCGGTGGCTCAGCGCGCAGCCCTGGGGGCGGCCGGTGGTACCGGAGGTGTAGACGACCGCCGCCGTGGCGTCCGGCAGCACGATCCGGCGCAGCGACTCCACCGTGGTGTACGGCACGATCGCGCCCCGCTGGACGAGATCGGGCAGCGCGCCCGCGTCCAGCTGCCAGACGTGGCCCAGCCGGGGCAGCCCGGCACACACCGTGCCGACGGTCATGACGCCCTGCTCGTCCTCCACCACCACGGCCACACAGCCGGCGTCCCGCAGGATCCACTCGACCTGGTCGCGCGAGGCGGCCGGATGGATCGGCACGATCTCGGCGCCGACGGTCCACAGCGCATGGGCGAAGACGGTCCACTCGTAGCGGGTGCGGGACATCAGGGCCACCCGGTGGCCCGGTGAGATCCCGGCGGCGACCAGCCCCTTGGCCAGCTCGACCACCTCGTCCCGCAGCTCGACGGCGGTCACCTCCTGCCACACGGTGGCGGCGGGATCCGTGCGGTGCGCGAGCACCGGCAGCGTCGGACTGCGCTCCGCGGTGTCGAAGACGCTGTCGGCGAGGCCGCCGGTGAGCGGCGGGGCAACGGCGGGAGCGAGGGCGACGTCGCGCATGCGCTGCTCCTGGGTGTACTGAGGGTCACACCGCCGACCGGCTCTGTGTCGGCGGTGCTCGAATGTAGCCCAGCGGAACGCGTTCGGTGCGGGGAACGGAGAAGTCGTGATCGGCTGATGATGTGGCCGTGTCCTGGGGACTCGGCAGACATGAGTCATGTGAACCCCGATCCGGAACCAGAACGCACCACCGGGCTGGAGCCCGGGGGCTCGGTCCCGCCGGGCGAGACCCCGCCCGCCGAGAGCAGCCTGCCCGAGGCCGGCCCCCGGGAGCCGCACGTCCAGCGCAGAGGCTGGGCGAAGGCGCCGATGGCCCTGATCATCGTCCTCGTCGTCCTGATCGCGGCGGGCTTCCTGGGATACGCCCTCTCGCTCATCTTCTGAGCGGGGAGCTCAGCCCTGGGTGTGCCGTACGCACTCGGTGACGACATCCCGCAGGCTGCCGGTCCGCTCCAGCAGCCGGCGCTGCCGGCGGGCCCCGTTGCCGTGTCGCAGCAGCTCCGCCACACCCTGCTCGGCGCGCTCCGCGTCGCCGCAGGCGGTGAGCGCGTCCCCGGTGTGCTCCAGCAGGGAGCGCAGCACCTGCGGGGCGGTCACCGGCCGCATGGTCAGCGGGTCGAGCAGGTCCTCCTCCAGGCCGAACCGGGCGGCCTGCCAGTCGGCGAGCCTGAGCACGCTCACGCTGTGGCCGGGTGCAGGACGGCCGGCCCGCCAGTCCCGTGCGGCCGTCTCCACGAGTGCGCGGCTCAGCGTCGCGATCAGCGCGGCGGTCTCCGCGCTGAGACAGACGTCCGAGACGCGGATCTCCACGGTCGGATAGTGGGCGGACAGCCGCGCGTCGAAGTAGACCATCCCCACGTCGAGAATGGCGCCGGTGGCCACCATCTCCGTCACGCGCCGGTGATAGCGCTCGGCCGACTCGAAGAGCTCCGTCGGCCCCGCCGACGGCCAGCGGCTCCACACCTGGCTGCGATAGCTGGCGTAGCTGGTGTCCCTTCCCTGCCAGAACGGGGAGTTGGCGCTGACCGCGCGCAGCACCGGCAGCCAGGGGCGGATCCGGTCGAGAACCGCGACACCCTCCTCGTCGGACTCCACCGACACATGCACATGGCAGCCGCACACCAGCTGCTCCCAGGTGGGTATCCCGTACCGCTCGGCCAGCCACTGGTACCGCTCGTTGACGCTGAGGGAGGGACTGACCGGCAGGGGAGAGGTGGCCAGGGCGACGACCGCGCTGCCGATCTCGCCGGCGTGCCGGGCCGCCTCCTTGCGCCAGCGCACGATCTCCTCGCCGAGGGCCCCCATGTCCGCCTGCGGATGCGTGGCGAACTCCAGCATCTGCCGGAACAGCTCCTTCTCGAACACCTGCTGTCCGGGGTCGTCATGGGCGACATGGGCGAGGACGGCCGCCGCCAGCGCCTTCGGCTCGCCGGTGTCCGGGTCGACCAGAAGGAGTTCCTCCTCCACTCCGACGGTGCGCAACGTGGTGCCACCCTTCTGTCTCCATGCCACGAGGGGCAGTCGTGGGTCTGTACGACCCCGACTGCCCCTCGACGGGCCGCCGACACCTGCGCCTTTCAGCGCTCCGGTGTCAGCCAGACCGTGGCCAGCGGCGGGAGCGTGAGCCTCAGGAAGCCGTCGTCCGGCTTCAGCGGCCCCGCGTTGCCGACCCCGCTGCCGCCGTACCGGACGTCGTCGGTGTTCAGCGTCTCCTGCCACGCGCGGATCCCGTCCGGGACCCAGAGCCGGTAGTCCTGCCGCACCACCGGGGAGAAGTGCGACACCGCCAGCAGGGGGGAGCCGTCGGCGGCGAACCGCAGGAACGCGAAGACGTTGTCGTCCGCCGCGTCGCACAGCACCCACCGGAAGCCGCCCGGGTCGGTGTCCCGCTGCCACAGCGCCGGCGTCGCCCGGTACACGGTGTTCAGCTCCCGCACGAGATTCTGCACACCCCGGTGGTCGCCGGCCGAGTGGTAGTCGTCGTCCAGCAGCCACCACTCCGGGCCGTGCGCCTCGGACCACTCGGCTCCCTGAGCGAACTCCTGCCCCATGAACAGCAGCTGCTTACCGGGATGGGCCCACATGAAACCCAGGTAGGCGCGATGATCGGCCCGCCGCTGCCACCAGTCGCCCGGCATCTTCGACACCAGCGCCTGTTTGCCGTGCACGACCTCGTCGTGGGAGATCGGCAGGACGTAGTTCTCGCTGTAGGCGTACACCATCGAGAAGGTCATCTCGTTGTGGTGGTACTTGCGGTGCACCGGCTCCTTCTGGATGTACTGCAGCGAGTCGTGCATCCAGCCCATGTTCCACTTCAGCCCGAAGCCGAGCCCGCCGCTGTCCGTCGGCCGGGTCACCCCGTCCCAGGCCGTGGACTCCTCGGCGATGGTCACCACACCCGGGCAGCGCCGGTAGACGGTGGCGTTCATCTCCTGCAGGAAGGCCACCGCGTCCAGGTCCTCCCGCCCGCCGAACACGTTCGGCTCCCACTGGCCGGAGTCCCGCGAGTAGTCCAGGTAGAGCATCGAGGCGACGGCGTCCACGCGCAGCCCGTCGATATGGAACTCCTGGCACCAGTACACGGCGTTGGCGACCAGGAAGTTGCGGACCTCGGTGCGGCCGTAGTCGAACTCGTACGTCCCCCAGTCCGGATGCTCGGCGCGCGTCGCGTTCCCGGGTTCGTACAGCGGATCCCCGTCGAACCGGGCCAGCGCCCAGTCGTCCTTGGGGAAGTGCGCCGGCACCCAGTCCATGATCACGCCGATGCCGGCCCGGTGCAGCGCGTCCACCAGGTACTTGAAGTCGTCCGGAGAGCCGAGGCGGGGCGTCGGCGCGTAGTAGGAGGTGACCTGGTAGCCCCAGGAGCCGCTGAACGGATGCCCGGCGACCGGCATGAGCTCGACGTGGGTGAAGCCCATCTCCTGCACATAGGCGGGCAGTTCTTCGGCCAGTTGACGGTACGTCGATCCGGGTCGCCAGGAGGGGAGGTGGACCTCGTAGACGGAGAACGGCGCCTGGTGCACGGGCGTGTCGCCCCGGTGGGCCATCCACTCCGCGTCGCCCCACTCGTACCGCGACACAGCGACGACCGACGCCGTGTCGGGCGGCACCTCCGTGCGCCGCGCCATCGGGTCGGCCTTCAGGAAACGGTGGCCGTAGCGCGAGGTGATCTCGAACTTGTACCGGTCGCCCTCGCCGATCCCGGGCAGGAACAGCTCCCAGACCCCGGACGCGCCCAGCGACCGCATCGGGTACTGCGTGCCGTCCCAGTACGTGAAGTCACCGGCCACCCGCACGCCCTGGGCGTTGGGCGCCCACACGGTGAAGCGGGTGCCCGTCACCCCCTCGTGCGTCATCGGCTCGGCGCCGAGCGCCTGCCACAGCTGCTCGTGCCGGCCCTCCCGGATCAGATGCAGATCCAGCTCACCGAGAGCGGGCAGGAACCGGTACGGATCGTGCACCTCCTGCTCGACCTCGTCGTACGCCACCAGCAGCGTGTACGCCGGGATCTGCGGGTACGGCAGCACGGCCGCGAAGAGACCGTCGCCCTCCGACCGGAGGGCGCCGCGCACCCCGTCGACCACGACGCTCACCGAGCGCGCGTTCGGGCGCAGCGCCCGGAACAGGACGCCGCCCGGGACCGGGTGGGCGCCCAGCAGGGCGTGCGGATCGTGGTGGGCGCCGCCGAGCAGCCGGGCCCGGTCGGCGGGGTCGAGCGGGAGGGCCACGAGCGGCTGGGGGCCGGCCGCCTCGGGGAGCGCGGTGTCGCGCAGGGCCATGGTCAGCCTCCCCACACGGCGAGCCGCTTGATCGCCGCCATCGGTACCGGCAGCCAGTCCGGCCGATGTCTCGCCTCGTACAGCACCTCGTACACCGCCCTGTCCGTCTCGTGCGCGCGCAGCAGCGCGTGCTTCTTCCGTGGATCCCAGCCCGCCCGGGCCGCGTAGCCCGCGCAGAACGCCTCCCGGCAGCGGCGCGCCCACTCGGGTCGCCAGGGGCGGCGCTGCCGGGCCGCGTAGTCGAAGGAACGCAGCATCCCCGCCACATCCCGTACCGGGGAGTGCGGGGCGCACCGCTCGGCGAGCGGCCGGGACGGCTCGCCCTCGAAATCGATGACGAACCAGTCGCGGCCGGCCCGCAGCACCTGCCCGAGGTGCATGTCGCCGTGGATGCGCTGGGCGGGCGGGCCGGTGTCGCAGGTGGCGAGGGCCCCGAACGCGGCCCGCAGCCCCGGCACGAACGGCCTGAGCCCCGGTACGGCGTGCGCCGCCGCGTCCAGCCGTGCGCACATCGCCTGTGCCGTACGGCCGTTCTCGCCGGGCCCGGCCGGACCGAACGCCTCGGCCAGCGCGAGGTGCACCTCGGCCATGGCCCGGCCCAGCTCATGGGCCTCGGCGGTGAAGTCGTCGCCCGCGGCGAGCGCGCGCAGCGCCAGCGTCCAGCCGTCGGAGGCGTCCGGCAGGAACGGCTGCAGCACGCCCAGGGTGGCCGGCTGCGGCGCGGTCGTCCCGAACCAGGCCACCGGCGCGGGTACCCGGGTGCAGCCCTGCGCGGCCAGTGCGGCCGTGACCTCCAGGTCCGGGTTGACGCCCGGCTGGATCCGGCGGAAGACCTTCAGGATGTACGCGTCGCCGTACACGATCGACGAGTTGGACTGCTCGGCGTCCAGCAGGCGCGGCGGCAGCCCGCCGGGCACCTCGGCGCCCGGGGCCGCCCCGAACCGCAGCGGGCCGGCCGCGCCGGGCTGCCGCAGCCGCTCCAGCAGCAGATGCGCCGAACGTGGATCGTGCAGCGCGTCGTACACCGCGAGCCCGGTGAACGGGCCCTGTTCGGCCCGCCCGATGTACGCCCGCTCCAGTCGGGGGGCGAGATGTTCGCGCAGGCCGAGCAGCAGTTGGTAGCAGTCGCCGGGCGGGGGAGTGCCGCCCGGGGTGGGCACGGGCGCGTGCGAGGCGTGCACCAGCAGGTGCAGACACCCCGGGAACAGCTCGGTCACGGACAGCACCGACAGATCGGCGACGGGCCGGTCCTTGCCCGCGAACCAGCGTTGCCTCGGCAGCCATTGCCGCAGCAGCCCGCCAAGCGACACCAGGGGCCCGTCGAGGCCGGCCGCGCTTCTCGGTCGTGCGGTGATGGTCTTCGGCATGACGCGTCCTTTCCTCGGCGCCGGGCGTTCAGCGACGGCGGCCGATGCGGGATGCGACTCGGGTGAGCCGGAACCAGTAGAAGCCGTGGCCTTGCAGGGTCAGCAGGTAGGGAAGTTCACCGATGGCGGGGAAGCGCACCCCGCCGATCAGCTCGACGGGGTGCCGTCCGTCGTACGCCCTGAGGTCGAGCTCGGTGGGCTGTGCGAAGCGGGAGAAGTTGTGGACGCACAGCACCAGGTCGTCCTCGTACTCGCGGAGGAAGGCGAGGACGGCCGGGTTGGAGGACTGCAGCTCGTTGTAGGACCCCAGTCCGAAGGCGGGGTTCTGCTTGCGGATCTCGATCATGCGGCGGGTCCAGTGCAGCAGCGACGACGGCGAGGACATCGACGCCTCGACGTTGGTGACCTGGTAGCCGTAGACCGGGTCCATGATCGTGGGCAGGAACAGGCGTCCCGGGTCGCACGTCGAGAAGCCCGCGTTGCGGTCGGGGGTCCACTGCATGGGGGTGCGCACGGCGTCGCGGTCGCCGAGCCAGATGTTGTCGCCCATGCCGATCTCGTCGCCGTAGTACAGGATCGGCGAGCCGGGCAGGGAGAGCAGCAGCGCGGTGAACAGCTCGATCTGGTTGCGGTCGTTGTCGAGCAGGGGCGCAAGGCGCCGCCGGATGCCGATGTTGGCGCGCATCCGCGGGTCCTTGGCGTACTCGGCCCACATGTAGTCGCGCTCTTCGTCGGTGACCATTTCGAGGGTCAGTTCGTCGTGGTTGCGCAGGAAGATGCCCCACTGGCAGCCGGAGGGGATCGCGGGGGTCTTGGCCAGGATCTCGGAGACGGGGTAGCGGGATTCCCGCCGTACGGCCATGAAGATGCGCGGCATCACCGGGAAGTGGAACGCCATGTGACACTCGTCGCCGCCGGAGCCGTAGTCGCCGAAGTAGTCGACGACGTCCTCCGGCCACTGGTTGGCCTCCGCCAGCAGCACGGTGTCCGGGTACATCGCGTCGATCTCCTTGCGCACCCGCTTCAGGAACGCGTGGGTCGCCGGCAGGTTCTCGCAGTTGGTGCCCTCCTCCGCGTACAGGTACGGCACCGCGTCCAGCCGGAACCCGTCGATGCCGAGGTCCAGCCAGAAGCGCAGCGCCGCCAGGATCTCCTCCTGCACCGCCGGGTTCTCGTAGTTGAGATCCGGCTGGTGCGAGAAGAAGCGGTGGAAGTAGTACTGGCCGCGCGCGGGGTCGAAGGACCAGTTGGAGGCCTCGGTGTCGACGAAGATGATCCGGGCGTCCTCGTACTGCTTGTCGTCGTCGGCCCACATGTAATAGTCCCCGTACGGACCGTCGGGGTTCGTGCGGGACTCCTGGAACCACGGGTGCTGGTCGCTGGTGTGGTTCATGACGAAGTCGATGATGACGCGCATGCCGCGCTGGTGGGCGGCGTCCACGAACTCCACGAAGTCGGCGAGGTCACCGAACTCGGGGAGTACCGCGGTGTAGTCGGAGACGTCGTAGCCCCCGTCCCGGAGCGGGGACTTGAAGAACGGCGGCAGCCACAGACAGTCGACCCCCAGCCACTGCAGATAGTCGAGCTTGGCGGTCAGGCCCTTCAGGTCGCCGACGCCGTCGCCGTTGCTGTCCTGGAAGGAACGGACCAGGACCTCGTAGAAGACCGCGCGCTTGAACCACTCCGGGTCCCGGTCCTTGGCAGGAGTGTCCTCAAAGGTGTCCAGTACGGGTTCGTTGACGGTCATGACGCTGAGGACCCTCCGATCCGGGGCGTCGCCCGCCCGACGTGGAGCACGTGCGCCGGCGCGCTGCCGGGCGTCAGACGCACGAAGTTGGTCCTGCCCCAGTGGTACGTCTCACCCGTCAGTTCGTCGTGCACGGACAGAGCGGCGTTCCAGTCCAGGCCGAGTTGCGGCATGTCCAACGAGACCGTGGCCTCCTGGGTGTGCTGCGGGTCGAGATTGACGACCACGATGACCGTGTCCGTTCCCGTGCTCTTGCTGTAGGCGAGCACGGCGTCGTTGTCGGTCCGGTGGAAACGGAGGTTCCGCAGGCGCTGGAGCGCGGGGTGCTGCCGGCGGATGGTGTTGAGCTTGGTGATCAGCGGTGCGATGGTGCGGCCCTCGCGTGCGGCGGCCTCCCAGTCACGCGGCCTGAGCTGGTACTTCTCCGAGTCCAGGTACTCCTCGCTGCCCTCCCTGAGCGGGGTGTTCTCACACAGCTCGTAGCCGCTGTAGATGCCCCAGGCGGGGGAGAGGGTCGCGGCGAGCACGGCCCGCACCTCGAACGCCGGCCGCCCGCCGTGCTGGAGGTAGGCGTGCAGGATGTCCGGGGTGTTGGCGAAGAAGTTCGGCCGCATGTAGGCCGCCGCCTCCCCCGACAACTCACCGAGATACTCGGTGAGTTCCTGCTTGCTGTTGCGCCAGGTGAAGTACGTGTACGACTGCTGGAAACCGATCTGGGCGAGGGTGTGCATCATCGCCGGACGCGTGAACGCCTCGGCCAGGAAGATCACGTCCGGGTCCTTGTGATTGACCTCGGCGATGACCCGCTCCCAGAACACGACCGGCTTGGTGTGCGGGTTGTCCATACGGAAGATCCGCACACCATGACCCATCCAGTGCCGCAGGATCCGTACCGTCTCGGCGACCAGACCGTCCATGTCCGCGTCGAAGGCCACCGGAT